>JASIJN010000081.1 GCA_030050125.1 Streptosporangiaceae bacterium
CCACCGGGACACCCCCGACGAGATGTACGCCTACCTGATGGCGGTGACCCCCGAGCCCGAGGCCGACAAGATCCGCGCCTACGCCGACGGCAGCGCCGAGCACTGCGACTGGCTCGAGGGCCTGGGATTCCGGTTCGAGCGCAGCTACTACCCGGACAAGGCGGTCATACAGCCGCAGACCCAGGGCCTCATGTACACCGGCAACGAGAAGGTCTGGCCGTTCCGCGACCTGGCGGTGCCCGCGCCGCGCGGCCACAAGGTCCCGGTGCCCGGCGACACCGGCGGCGCGAAGCTGGTCATCGACCTGCTGGTGCGGCGCGCGGAGCGGCTCGGCGTCCGGGTCTGCTACGAGACCGCCGCCACCGGGCTGGTCACCCGGCGACAGCGGGTCCGCGGGGTGCGGTGGCGTTCCTTTGACACCCGCGGCGTCGTGCTGGCCCGCAGCGTCATCCTGGCGGCCGGCGGCTTCGTCATGAACCCCGAGATGGTCGCCGAGCACGTGCCGCAGCTCGCGCAGAAGCTGCTGGTGCTGGGCACGACCTACGACGACGGGCTGGGCATCAGGCTGGGAGTGTCCGCGGGCGGGCAGGCGCGGCACATGGGCCAGGCGTTCATCACCGCGCCGTTCTACCCGCCGGGGAAGCTTTTGACCGGCATCGTGGTCAACCGCGAGGGCCGGCGGTTCGTGGCCGAGGACAGCTACCATTCCCGGACGTCGGGGTTCGTCCTCGATCAGCCGGGAAGCGTCGCGTTCCTGATCGTCGACAGCGCGCACATGGCATACCCGCAGATCCCGCTGGTGCCGTTCATCGACGGCTGGGAAACGGTCGAGGACATGGAACGCGGGCTCGGCATCCCGCGCGGGAACCTCGCCGCGACCCTCGGGGCGTACAACGCCGCCGCCGCGCGCGGCGAGGACCCGGAATTCCGCAAGCACCCCGACTGGGTAGAGCCGCAGGACACCGGTCCCTGGGCCGCGTTCGACCTGTCGCTCGGCAAGGCGACGTACGCGGGCTTCACCCTGGGCGGGCTGCGCTGCACGGTCGACGGGCAGGTGCAGCGCCCCGACGGGTCGGTCGTGCCGGGCCTGTACGCCGCGGGCGCCTGCGCCTCCAACATCGCGCAGGACGGCAAGGGCTATAGCAGCGGGACGCAGCTCGGCGAGGGCTCCTTCTTCGGCCGGCGTGCCGGCCGGCACGCCGCCCGTGGACGCCGTCATTCTCCGGACTGATGCGCTCGGCGGACGCGCTGGTTACCGTCTTTATGTGTCTGACTATCCGGCCGAGCGGCCGCTGGGGCCCGCTCGCCCCGCGTTCCATGAGAGCAGGCGGCTGGCCACCGGCGTGCTCGCGGCGTGCGCGGGCATGTCCGCGCTGGCGATCGCGGCCGTGCCCTATCCCGCGCGGGGGCAGAAGCTGCTGCTGGCGCTCGTGGCGTGTGCCCTGATCGTGGCGCTCCGGCGGTGGCCGACGCCGCTGCTCGCGGTCGCGACGACGGCGGCCGCCGTGGGCATAGCCTCGGGAACGGCGTCGCTGCCGTTCGGCATCAGCCTGGGCCTGGCGGTATACCTGACCGCCTCGAGGCTGCCCAAACGGGTGTCGATCCGCGCGGCCCTGGCCGCCGCGGCCGCGCTGGGCGCGGCGATGGCGTACTCCGGGTTCACCAGCGGGCACACTCCGCTGGCGGTCGAGGCCCTGCTGGGTTACTCGCCGCTGGTGGCGGGGTGGTTCGTCGGCGACAGCGTCGCGGCGCGGCGCCGCTACCTGGCGGGGCTGGCCGAGCAGGCCGAGCGCGAGCGGGCCGCCGAGGCCGAGCGCGCCCGCCAGGAGGTCCGCGAGGAGCGGGTGCGCATCGCTCACGAGCTGCACGACGTCGTCGCCCATACCCTCGCGGTGATCACCGTCCAGGCCGGGGTGGGCCGCCGGCTCATGGCCAGGCGTCCGGAGCAGGCGAGAGCCGCGCTCGAGTCGATCGAGACGATCGGCCGGACCGCGCAGGACGAGCTGCGGGTGGTGCTCGGCCTGCTGCGCGACGACGAGGTCGGCTCGGCGGCGCTGGCTCCGGCGCCGCGCCTGGCCGATCTGAAGGAGCTGGCCGACAACGTACGCGCCTCGGGAACGCCGGTGGAGCTGCGGATGTCGGGCGCCGACCGCCAGCTCTCCCCCGCGCTCGAGCTGTCCCTGTACCGGGTCGTCCAGGAGGCGCTGACCAACGTGGTGAAGCACGCGCCGGGCGGCCGCGCCGCGGTCGACCTAACCGTCTGCGACCGGGCCATCCGGCTCGAGGTCGCCGACGACGGGCCGGCCTGGCCCGCGGGGTCCGGCGAACGGCGGGCGGCCGTTCCGGGCCCGGGCCACGGGATCGTCGGGATGCGGGAGCGGGTCGCCGCGTTCGGCGGCCGGCTGGTGGCCGAGCCGCTGGCCGGCCGCGGCTTTCACGTGCTCGCCGAGATTCCGGTCGAGGCGGCGGTGTGACGACCAGCGTGCTGGTCGTCGACGACGAGGCGCTGCTGCGCACCGCGTTCTCGTCGCTGATCGATGCGGAGGACGACCTGGAGGTCGTCGGCGAGGCGGCCGACGGCCGGCAAGCCGTTGAATGTACGCTCCGTCTCGCCCCGGACGTGGTCGTCATGGACGTCCGGATGCCGGTGATGGACGGCATCGAGGCGACCCGGCAGATCACCTCGGGCCACGGCCCGGGTGAGGGCGGGCCCCGGGTGCTCATCCTGACCACGTTCGACCTGGACGACTACGTCTTCGAGGCGCTGCGCGCGGGAGCCAGCGGCTTCGCGCTGAAGAGCCGCCCGCTGGAGGAGCTGCTGAGCGCGATCCGCACCGTCGCCTCGGGCGAGGCGCTGCTGGCCCCGAGCGTGACGCGCCGGCTCATCGCGCACTTCACCCGCGCGACCCGGGCACCCTCGAGGGCCCCCCGCGGCCTGGACGACCTCACCGAGCGCGAGCGGGAGGTGCTGTCGCTGGTCGCCCAGGGCCTGTCCAACGCCGAGCTCGCCGAGGCGCTGCGGGTGAGCCTGCCGACGGCCAAGACGCACGTGAGCCGCATCCTGACCAAGCTCGATGCCCGCGACAGGACCCAGCTGGTCATCCTGGCGTACCAGTCCGGGATCGTCGCCGCCGTGTGAAACGGCATCGGTCTGCGGAATGACCCGCGACTGATCCTCGCGCACGATGACAGCGCCCCGCGGCTGGTTCACGATTACCTGTGATGAACGCCATCGACCCGCGAGTCGTCTCGCCACACGCGACAGACGCGGCCCGCTGGGCGGCCGCGGCCGGCCCAGGGGGCCAGCATGCTCCCTTCGGGGGGGTCCTCCTCCT
>JASIJN010000082.1 GCA_030050125.1 Streptosporangiaceae bacterium
GGCGGCTCGATGCACATCGCCGACCTGTCCAAGGGCATGCTCGGCGCGAACGGCATCGTCGGCGGCGGGCCGCCGCTGATCTGCGGGACCGCGCTGGCGGCCAAGATCAAGGGCACCGGCGGGGTCAGCGTCGCGTTCTTCGGCGACGGCGGCAGCAACCAGGGCACCACGCTCGAGTCGATGAACCTGGCCTGCGTGTGGAACCTGCCGGCCATCTTCGTGGCCGAGAACAACGGGTACGCCGAGTCCACGGCCAGCTCCTGGTCGGTGGCCAGCGACAACATCGCCGACCGCGCCGCCGGGTTCGGCATGCCCGGCGTCATCGTCGACGGCTTCGACTTCTTCGCCGTGCACGAGGCGGCCAGCGAGGCGATCGCCCGGGCCCGGGGCGGCGGCGGGCCCACGCTGATCGAGATGAAGTTCACCCGCTACTTCGGCCACTTCGAGGGCGACCAGCAGACCTACCGGGCCGACGAGGTCGCCCGGGCCAGGGCCGAGCTGGACTGCCTGAAGCGGTTCGCCGCCCGGGTGGTGCAGACCGGGGAACTGGCCCAGGCCGACCTGGACGCGGTGGACGCGGACGTCGCGGCCGTGATCGACAAGGCGGTCGAGGACGCGAAGGCCGCTCCGCTGCCCGCCGGGGCAGACCTGCTCACCGACGTCTACGTCCGCTACTGACCGGGAGGCTGGCCATGGCCCGCACCATCACCTACCGCGAGGCAATCAACGAGGCGCTGGCCCAGGAAATGGAGCGCGACGAGAGCGTCATCGTCATGGGCGAGGACAACGCCGGGGGCGAGGGAGCGCCTGGGGAGCAGGACGCCTGGGGCGGCGTGCTCGGCGTCACCAAGGGCCTGTACCACCGGTTCCCCGGCCGGGTGCTCGACACCCCGATCTCGGAGTCCGCGTTCATCGGCGCCGCGATCGGCGCGGCCACGGCCGGGATGCGCCCGGTGGCCGAGCTGATGTTCGTCGATTTCATGGGGGTCTGCTTCGACCAGATCTACAACCAGGCGGCGAAGTTCCGGTACATGTTCGGCGGCAAGGCGGTCACGCCGGTGGTGATCCGCACCATGTACGGCGCCGGGCTGCGGGCCGCCGCGCAGCACTAGCAGTCCCTCTACCCGCTGTTCACGCACATCCCGGGGCTGAAGGTGGCGCTCCCGGCCACGCCGTACGACGCGAAGGGCCTGATGACCCAGGCGATCAGGGACGACGACCCGGTGCTGTTCTTCGAGCACAAGGCGCTCTACGACCTGGCCGGCCCGGTGCCGGAGGAGAGCTACGCGCTGCCGTTCGGCGAGGCCAACGTGGTGCGCGAGGGCGGCGACGTCACGATCGTGGCCATGGGCCGCATGGTGCACACCTCGCTGGAGGCGGCCGGGCAGCTGGCCGGCGGCGGGGTCGAGTGCGAGGTCATCGACCTGCGCACGACCAGCCCGCTGGACGAGGACACCGTGCTGGAGAGCGTCGAGGCCACCGGCCGCCTCGTGGTGGTGGACGAGGCCAACCCGCGCTGCTCGATGGCCACCGACATCTCGGCGCTGGTCGCCCGCAAGGCGTTCGGCGCGCTGCGGGCGCCGATCGAGATGGTGACGGCGCCGCACACGCCGGTCCCGTTCGCCGGGGTGCTCGAGGACCTGTACATTCCGGACGCGCAGCGCGTGGTCAACGCGGTGAAGACGGTCTCGGAGTGGGCCCGGTGACCGACGAGCGGATCGTCCCCGTGACCATGCCGAAGTGGGGCCTGTCCATGCGCCTCGGCAAGATCACCGGCTGGATCGTCGCCGAGGGCGACGAGGTGAGCGCCGGCGATGACCTGGCCGACATCGAGACCGACAAGATCGCCGGCACGCTGGAGGCGGCGCAGGCCGGCACGGTCCGCCGCATCATCGCCCGGGTGGGCGAGGACGTGCCGGTCAGCGGCACGATCGCGCTGCTCGCCCCGGCCGGCGTCAGCGACGATGACCTGGACGCCGCGACCGCGCAGGCCCGGGCGGAAATCGACGCGGGCGTGCCCGACGAGGCCGCGGCCGAGCCCGTCGTGGCCACGGCCGAGGTGGGCGGGCGGAAGATCCGCTACGCCGGGGCCGGCCAGGACGGCGAGGTGGTGCTGCTCATCCACGGCTACGGCGGCGACCGCAACTCGTGGCTGTTCCTGCAGGAGCCCCTGGCCGCCGCCGGCCGCCGCGTGTACGCGCTCGACCTGCCCGGGCACGGCACGTCGACCAAGGACGTCGGCGACGGCTCGGTCGGCCTGCTGGCCGACGCCGTGGCCGGGGTGCTGGACGCGATCGGGTCCTCGGGGACCGAGGCCGGCCGGGTCCACCTGGTAGGCCATTCGCTGGGCGGCGCGGTGGCGGCGGCGGTCGCCGCCCGCGACCCGGGGAGGGTCGGCTCGCTCACGCTGATCGCCCCGGCCGGCTTCGGAGCCGAGGTGAACGCCGGCTACCTGCGCGGTTTCGCGCAGGCACAGACCCGCCGCGAGCTCAAGCCGGTCGTCGCCCAGCTGTTCGCCGACGAGAGCCTGGTAACCCGCCAGCTCGTCGACGACCTGCTCGCCTACAAGCGCCTGGACGGGGTCGACGCGGCGCTGTTCACGCTGCTCGGCACGCTCCTGGACCCGGACGCTCCGGACGGGGGGACGCAGCGGATCGATTCGGCGGCGGCCATCGCGGCGCTCGGCGGAGCGGTGCCGGTCACGGTGATCTGGGGCGGCGCCGACCGCGTCCTCCCGGCGGCGCAGGCCGAGTCGGTGCCCGGCGCGGTCCGCCACGTGATCGACGGCGCCGGGCACATGCCCCACATGGAGCGCCCGGCCCAGGTCCGGGCCGCGATCGAGGAGGCGATCGCCGGCGCCTGACTCAGCCGGGGGCCGCGATCGACGGGGCACGGGCCGCGTCCGGCGCCAGGGCAGGGGACGGGGCTGGCAGCGGAACCGCGCTGACCCGCGGCAGGGTGACGATGGCCGGGTCGCACTCGACCGACTGCAGCACCGGGCCCGCGGGCCCGCGGGTGACCAGCAGCACGGCGTGATCGGGCAGATGCTGCAGCACGGCCGGCTCGACGGCGTACTCGTAGACCCGCTCACCGGTCGCGGCGTTGCTCCAGTTGGAGCCCTCGGCCCAGGACAG
>JASIJN010000083.1 GCA_030050125.1 Streptosporangiaceae bacterium
ACCGAACCCGGCCGCGGCCGCGGCGGCGACCGCGGGCAGCACGCCGCGGACCGGGCGCAGCCTGCCGTCCAGCCCCAGCTCGCCGACCAGCATCAGATCGCTGATCCGGGCCGGCGGGACGACCCCGTCCGCGGCCAGGATCGCGATCGCGATGCCGAGGTCGAAGCTGCTGCCCCGCTTGGGCAGGCTGGCCGGCGACAGGCCGACGGTGATCCTGCGGTTCGGCCACTTCTCCCCGCTGTTCACGATGGCCGAGCGGATCCGGTCCCGCGCCTCGCGAAGCGCCGTGTCGGGCAGCCCCACCAGCATGAGGCCGACGAGCCCGTTCTCGATGTCCGCCTCGATCTCGACGGGATGACCCTCCACGCCCACCAGCGCGATCGAGTGGGTACGCGCCAGCGACATCTAGCCCACCCCGCGGACGTGCTCAATCGTGAAGCCGCCCGACTCGTCCCTCAGCACCTCCACGACATCGACGCGCACCTCGTCGAACAGGACCCCGTTGGCGACCACCCAGCGCACGGCCAGCCGCAGCAGGCGGGCCCTCTTCTTCCTGGTCACGGCCTCGAGCGGGGTGCCATACCGGGTTCCGGAGCGGGTCTTCACCTCGCACGCGACCAGGACCCGCCGGTCCGCCGCGACGATGTCGATCTCCCCCTCGCTGCAGCGCCAGTTCCTGGCCAGGATCCGCAGGCCCTGGCGCTGCAGGTACTCCGCGGCGAGCTGCTCTCCCTGCCGGCCGAGGGCGTCTTTGGCGTTCACGTCCACCACCTCCGCCTCCGACGCTGGCGCATCGGGGGCGTGGCGCGCAGATCACCGGCATCGCCTGTGAAAGGAACGCGACGCCTCGCCTAAATGTGGACGAGAAGGGACCAGGCTGTCGGTACGGGGTGCTTAAATGCCCGCCTACCCGGCGCCCGGCCCCGGGCCGCTGAGCCGCGGGCACCTGAGGTTTCTGTCATCGCGGCGCCGCCCCGCCAATGCCGCGACCGGCGGCCCCTAGCCGCTCGGATGCCTGCCGCGCAGCGGCGACCAATGCCCGGGTGACCGCATCGAGGTCAAGGCCGCAGAGCGCGGGGTAGCTGACGCCGATCGCCCCGCAGCACCCTGCCAAGTCGAACACCGGCGCAGCGACGCAGCGGACGCCCGCGAGGGTGAGGCCGTCATCGACCGCGAAACCGTCCACGCGAACCGCGTCAAGCTCGCGTCTGAGAGCGTCGGAGGTGCCCATGCTCGACTCCAGGCACGCGAGCTGGGCCTTTCCGACTGCCGTGGTCGCGGCGGGCAATCTGGCTCCCAGCGAACTGGCCAGCCTGACACCAGCTCCGGATGGGTCGTGCTTGGCGACGTAGATGACCTCGTCACCGTCGAGCACGGCGAACTGTGACGTCACCCCGAGCTCGCTGGTGAGGGCCCGCAGTTCCCGGTCCACCGCGCGCGTCGGCGTCATCGACCGCAGGTAAGCGGCGCCGACTTCGAAGCTTCGCAGACCAAGGACATAGCCGCCGTGGTCGTCGGTGCCCGCGAAGCCGGAGCGGACCAGAGCGCGGAGCAGGCCCAGCGTGCTGCTCTTCGGCAGGTCAAGTTCCCTGGCGATTTCGGTCAGCGGAAGCGGCCGGTCGGCCCGGGCAAGGATCTCCAGAATGGCGAGTGCCCGGGACACTGACCGGCTCCCGGCGGACTGGGTCGACTCCATCGCAATCCCTGGGCGGCCCGGGCAGGACTGTTACGGATCCAGACTTCGTCATTACGGTAGTCCGTAGGGCGTCCTTGTGAGGCCGCGACACCGCTAGTCGAGCTCGAAGAGTGCCGCCATCCCTTGCCCGCTTCCCACGCACATGGTGACCACCCCGTACTGGACGCCGCGCCGGCGCATCTCGCTCAGCAGCTTGGTGACGAGGATCAGGCCCGTTGCGCCGACCGGGTGGCCGAGAGCGATCGCTCCCCCGTTCACGTTGACGATCGCGGGATCGAGCTTCAGTTCCCTGATCACGGCAACCGTGGAGGACGCGAACGCCTCGTTCAGCTCGATGAGCCCGATATCGCTCAGCCCGAGCCCGGCCCGGTCCAGGAGCTTGGTGACGGCCGGCACCGGACCGATGCCGAACATCCCCGGTTCCACCCCGGCCGATGCCCAGCCGCGCAGGTAGCCGGCCGGAGACCGGCCGTCCCGCCTGGCCAGGGACTCCCGCATCAGGACGAGCGCAGCCGCCCCGTCGTTGATCCCGGAGGAGTTCCCCGCGGTGACCGTTCCGTCGTCCCGGAACGCGGGCTTCAGCCGGGCCAGCTTCTCCGCGGTGATGTCCCGCCGCGGATGCTCGTCGGTGTCGAAGGCCGTGGGGCCGCCTTTCCCTGGAACCTCGACCGCGGTGATCTGATCGCGCATCAGGCCCTCGTCGATGGCCCGGGCGGCACGGAGCTGGCTCTCGGCCGCGAACTCGTCCTGCTCTTCGCGGGTAATCCGGTACGCGGCGGCGACGTTCTCCGCCATCGGCCCGGCGTCGCCGAGTATGTAATCGGCCAGGAAGTCGATCAGTACGCCGTTGCCGAGCCGGTAACCAAACCTGGCGCCTTCGAGCAGGTAAGGCGACCTGCTCATGTTCTCCATGCCCACCGCCACGCCGGTGGCGACGTCGCCGATGAGGATGTCCTGGGCCAGCGATGACATCGCCCGCAGTCCCGACGAACAGTTCATGTTGATGCTGTACGCATCTGACCCGACCGGGAGGCCGGCCCTGAGCAGCACGTGACGAGCGGGGTTGCCGCCGGCGGTCACCTGCAGGTTCTCGCCGGCCACCACCCGCTCGACCTGCTCCGGTTCCAGGCCAGCCCGGCTTATTGCTTCGCGCGTCACGTGCGCTCCCAGGTCAAGCGCTGACACGCCGGCCAGTGCCCCGCCGTAACGGCCCACCGCGGTCCGTACCGGCGCGACGACCGCGACTCGCTCGTCAAGCATCCACAGCCTCCATCCTCATTCGGTTCCTGCGGCCCGGGTTTGCTACCACGCGAGGCCGCCCCCCACGTTGATGATCTGGCCCGTGATGTATCCCGCCTCGTCCGAGCAGAGGAAGCATACGAGGCTCGCGACGTCAGACGGCTGCCCCGGCCGACCCATCGGGATCCGGCTCACGACCTGATCCCAGACCTCGGGCGGGACGCCACGGGTCATGCCGGTTTCGATGAATCCCGGGCAGATCACGTTCGCCGTTATGCCCTTGGCAGCGAGCTCACGCGACGCCGTGAGGGTGAGGCCGACCACGCCAGCCTTGGCCGCCGCGTAATTGGCCTGGCCCAGGCTGCCCAGCCAGCTCGCTGACGAGACGCTCACGATCCGGCCAGACCCCTGTGCTCGCATGATCTGGGCGGCGCGCCTGGTCAGGAAGAACACCCCGGTCAGGTCCACGTCCAAGACCTCGAACCACTGGTCGTCCCGCATCTTGTGCAGCATGCCGTCCCGGTTGATCCCAGCGTTGTTCACGAGGATGTCCACGGACCCGAACGCCTCGACGGCAGACTCGAGCAACCGCTCGGCCTCGCTGGCCTTCGATACGTCGCAGGCCTCGCCGAGGGCCTGGTAGCCCGCCTGCGACAGCGTCGCCGCGGCGGCGGTCACAGCTTCCTTGTCTATGTCGCCAAGCGCGACCGCCGCTCCTCTCGCGGCTAGCGCCTCGGCTATGGCCCGCCCGATGCCGCGTGACGCCCCGGTCACGACGGCCACCTTGCCTGCCAGCGACGGATGACCGCTGCCGGCCGCGGCCGGACGGGCAGGTACTTCTTGGTTGGGTTGCTGACTCACTAATCACAGCCTTTGCTCATTGGTCGGGTGCGTTCCACTGCGACCCCCGGCGGGTCACGGCCGAGGCCGGCCTGGGTCATGGGGCAGCTTTGCGCGGCGAGAGCTCGGATTCCCCCGTCACCACCAGGACCTGATCCTGGTTGTGGCAGTCGGTGCGCAGCCAGACCCTGTTACGCTCGGCGTCCACGGCGGTCACCTCAACCGATGCGGTGATCGTGTCGCCGAAGAACACGGGCGCGCGGAACTCCAGGCTCTGCCGGACGTATAGGTTTCCTGGACCTGGTAGCTGGGTCGCCTGGACCGTCGAGATCAGCGAGGCGACGAGCATGCCGTGCACGATCCGCCGCCGGAAACGCGTGCCCTCCGCGTACGTGGCGTTCACGTGCAGCGGGTTCAGGTCGCCGGTGATGCCAGCAAACGTGTAGACGTCCGACTCGGTAAGCGTCTTGGCGAAGGTGGCCTTCTGTCCTACGGTCAGCTCGTCCACGGTCAGTCCTGGGCCCACATACACCTCTGCCGTTATCGTTTCTTCTCAGCGCGGTCTTCACAGAGCGGCCGCCCTTCCAGTCCCGGCAAGAAATCCCTGACGTTCAGGCAGAATCCATCAGCGGCTTTGCCGGCCGTACGCCGCACCTCTGGTTTCTGAATTACGGCCTTCGCCCGCGGGAAGATGTGGTCGTTCTTAACGTGATCGCAATGCGGACGGGTGCGGGCCTGAGCGACAGGCACCGGGCTCGGTCCCGTGTCGACCAGGACGGTGCCGATCAGGCTCGTCAGCAAGAAGGCGAAGCAGGGCACGTGAAAAAACTCATCTGTCCTGTCAGCCAGCCCATTCCCGGCTAGCCCGGCCGGGGACAGGAAACTCGATAGCGCCAGGTGGGGAACGGCGGCGACGTCGACAGCGTTAATTATCCACATATCTCTGTCGCAGCCCGGCCGCGACTATCGGACCCTTCGCTTGGACCGCTCAGCTTGTTCATATATAAGAACGATATTCGGGCAGCTTAGCGCAGGCTAGGCTTTGCCGCTCTAACTTGTCAAGTCGCCCCGTTGCCTAGCATGATATGTCTTGTCATGCTATAGGCGTGTTTGCTCCCGGTCGGCGCCAGCCGCGGCGGCCCTCAGCCGACCGGAGGCCCGCCGTGCCGCGGCGGTGACCGCTCCGGCGACGAGCGCAATGTCCAGGCCGCCCTGCATCACATAGCTGACTCCGATCGCCCCGCAGCACGCTGCCCGGTCGAACACCGGAGCCGCCACGCACTGAATGCCTGCTAACGTCAGCCCTTCATCGAGCGCGTAGCCGCGGGCGCGCACGACGTCAAGCTCCCGGCCAAGGTCGGCAGAGACGGTCGAGGCGGTCGAGGCGCCGCGCGTGTGGCACGCCAGTTGCGCCTTGCCAACGGCGGTGAGGGCGGCCGGCAGCCGCGCTCCCAGCAAACTCGCCAGCCGGACGCCGCCACCGGGGGGATCGTGCTTGGCCAGGTAGACCACCTCCTCGCCGTCGAGCACGGCGAAATGCGCCGTGACCCCGAGGTCGGCGGTCAGGGCTCGCAACTCGGTCTCCACGACGCGCACCGAGGTCCTGGACCGCGGGTAGGCGGCACCGACCTCGAAGCTGCGCAGGCCAAGGACGTAGCCGCCATGGTCGTCAGCGGCGGCGAACCCGGAATCGAGCAGGGCGCGAAGCAGGCCGAGAGCGCTGGTCTTCGGCAGGCCCAGCTTCTTCGCGATCTCGGTGAGGCCTAACGGCTGGTCGGCCTGGGCGAAGAGTTCGAGCATGGCCAGGGCGCGGGACACTGACCGGGTGCCCGCCGGTGCCCAGGCCTGGCTTGTCCCGTCAACCGGGCGGCCCGCGACCGTGGTCACGTCAGCACGTCCCTGGATCCCGGCCGGTCCGGCAGATAGACGCGGCCGGTAAGGAAGTTCGCCTCATCGTTCGTCATCGTCCAGGGCCGGAAGGGCTGGACCGGCCGTCAGGAGAAGCCCTGGTGCTTGTCGTCGGGCTCGGGGAGCTGCAGGTCGCTCTTGGCGAGTTCCTCGATGTTGACGTCCTTGAACGTAACGACCCGGACGTTCTTCACGAACCGCGCAGGGCGGTACATGTCCCATACCCAGGCGTCCTGCATGGTGACCTCGAAGAACACCTCGCCGTTGTCCGACGTGCGGACGTTGAGCTCCACGTGGTTGGTGAGGTAGAACCGGCGCTCGGTCTCGACCACATGGCTGAACAGCCCGACCACGTCACGGTACTCGCGGTAGAGCTGCAGCTCCATTTCCGTCTCGTACTTCTCGAGATCCTCCGCGCTCATGTTCCCTCCGTTCTGACCGCAGGCGCTGCGAGGGCGGGCAGGCCGTTGCGCACGGTGCCCGGGCACTGAGCGCCGGCGGCCCCGACCCGCACCCGGCGGGGCACGGCCCGGATGAGGTCAACCATAGGACAATTCTGCCTCGTGACCTGGCTGGTCCTCGTCGGCGTCCAGGCTCACGTCCACCGGCCCCAGGGTTACCTCCGCCGGCGCCAGGCCCAGGTCCGCCGACGCCAGGCCCAGGTCCGCCGGCGCCAGGCCCAGGTCCGCCGATGCCAGGCCCAGGTCGGCCGGCCCCAGCCTCACGTCCTCCTGCATCTGGCTCAGGTCCAGCGGCGGCAGGCCGGCCCGGGCCCGGACCACCCCGATCACGTTGGCGAACGACCTGCGATGCTCCGGGCACGGGCCATGTTCCGCCAGGGCGGCCATGTGACTGGGGGTGGAGTACCCCTTATGCCTGGCAAAGCCATATTGCGGGTATCGCGGGCTGATCTCCCTCATGATCCGGTCCCTGGTCACCTTGGCCACGATCGAGGCCGCGGCGACGCACGCGGCGACCTCGTCGCCCTTCCACATGGCCAGCGCGGGAACGGCCAGGCCCCGGACAGGGAACCCGTCGGTCAGCACGTACCCGGGCCGGCAGGCCAGCCCGGCCAGCGCCCGACGCATGCCGGTCACGTTGCACACGTGCAGCCCGAGCGCGTCGATGTCGCCGGGCGAGATCACCACCACATGCCAGGCCAGGGCCCGGGCCACGACCTCCTGGTAGACCGCCTCGCGCGCGGCGGCGGTCAGCGCCTTGGAGTCGGCCACGCCGCTCGGGCCGGACGACCGCCGCGGGTCCAGCGCGACCG
>JASIJN010000084.1 GCA_030050125.1 Streptosporangiaceae bacterium
CGCCTCCGCTCCCGGTGCGGTCTGTTCGCTCATGATGAGGACTCCTCGATCAGCTCGGGCAGCAGCCGCGCCGCCTCACGGCACCGGGCCAGCGTGGCCCGGGCTCCGGCCGGCGACGTGCCGGCCAGGCCGCAGGCCGGCGTCAGCACCACCTGGCGCTCCAGCCCGGCGGGCGCGATCCCCATCCGGTGCCACAGGTCGGTCACCCCGGTCACGATGTCCTTGGCCTGACCAGGTGCGGACGAGCCGGCGCGTTCCGGAATCTGAAGGACGCCCGCCAGGACGCCCAGCCCGGCCTCGACCGCCTCGGCGAGCTCATCCTGCCCGCGCCCGCCGGGCCGCAGCAGGCTGAGGTCGCAGCTGACCGCCCGCGCCCCGGCATCCTTCAAGAGCAGGAACGGTACGTCTGCCGCGCAGCAGTGCACCAGGCCGAAACTGGTCCCGGCGGCCAGGACCGTGTGCAGTCCGTCGCAGGTCACGGTGGTGTCCACGGCGCCCACCCGGTTCAGCCCGCTGGCGGTGGGCACCGAGCCGGCCAGCACCGCGGGCAGCGCCGGCTCGTCGAGCTGCAGCAGCACCGTCGCCCCGGGGATCCGGCCGCGGATCTCGGCCACATGCGCCGCCACCCCCTCGGCCAGCGACGCGATCAGGTCCGCGACCGCGCCGGGGTCGGCCAGCACCGGGTTCTGGCTGCGGCTCAGCTCGATCGTGGCGGCCAGCGTCCACGGGCCGCAGACCTGGATCTTGAACGCGCCGGTCCATTCCCCGGCGGCCTCCTGGACGGCGTCCAGGTCCGCGGCCAGGAACCCGGCCGCGCGGCGCTGGTCGCGGCCGGGCCGGGCGGCCGCCTTCCAGCGGCCCGCCGTGATCTCGACCGGGATGTCCACGAGCATCGCCGCGGTGCGGCCGGTTATCTCCGCCCCGGGCCCGCGAGCGGGCAGCTCGGGCAGGTGAGGCAGGTCGGGCAGCTCGCCAAGGACCACCGCGACGGCCTCGGCCGGATCCGTGCCGGGCATCGAGCCGACGCCGGTGGCGCTGCAGGCCGGCCAGGGAAACGCCGGTGACTCATCGCTCACGCAGCAGAGCCTAGCCAAAGCCACCGACACAGGCAGCAGCGCGATTGTCTCGGTGTGCCAGGTCACAGCGGTGCCGTGGCCGCGCCGCCCCGCCTGCGGCCGGCCGTCCCGGGCCGCCGACCCGGTCAGTCGCCGGCGGCCGAACGCGGGCCGGAGAGCTCGGCGGGTTTGTCACCCGGGCGCCGGGGCCTCGGGCTGTCGTCGCCCGGCCGGCGAACGTACAGGCCGGTCAGGAACCGTCCGGCCAGCGTCCAGTGATCCGGAGCCTCGCGACTCAGCTTCTGTCTGCGGTCTTCCTTGCGACTTGCCGTGCTCACCAGGAAGACGATCCCGGTGACCACCCCCGTGGTGAAGACCACTCCGATCGCTAGAAGTTCTACGGCCGTCATAGCTGATCCCCCTTTCATCTGATCAGCGGCTGACTCCCGCGCGGCTCCTTCTAGGCCTGTCGGCCGGTAGGCGTTGCCTGGGGCCGGACCGGGCGGCTCCGTGGTCCGCCGGACATCCATGCCCACCCAAGTGCTTGGACTGCCCAGCTGACCCCAGCATCCCCATCCTGTCCAGCTATCCCAACCTTTGGTACTATGCTGACATCATCGCGAGTGGACGGCAATACGGCAATGGGATAATCCCGATTATCTTGATGAGTTACACCATCCTCTCGAGTCAGGTGGTTGGGATCTCTGGGAGGTCACATGGCTCGCCCCATGGACCGGCGGATGGCCGGCTCTCCGTGCCTCCAGGCCGGGAGACACCATGCCTGAATCCATGTACCGGCAGATCGCCGAAGACCTCCGCCTGAGGATCGAGAA
Organism: Streptosporangiaceae bacterium; assembly: GCA_030050125.1. The sequence goes on from JASIJN010000084.1 coordinate 1,889, forward strand.
GGGCGAGCTGAGCCACGGCGACCAGCTGCCGACGGAGATCGAGCTCAGGGAGAAGTACGACGCGTCGCGGAACACCGTCCGCGACGCGGTGAAGTGGCTCATGACCCGCGGGCTGGTGGAGACACGCCCCGGTCAGGGCACGTTCGTCGTCGCGAAGATCGAGCCCTACGTCACGATCCTGACCGGCGAGGCCGACCGGTCGGCCGGCGACGGCGACATCTACATCAACGAGGTGAAAGCCACCCGCCGCAGCCCGACGGCCACGGTCCCCCGGGTGGAGATCCAGCAGATCACCGGGGTGGTGGCCGAGGAACTCCAGGTCGAGGAGAACACCATGGTGGTGAGCCGCCACCAGCAGCGGTCGATCGACGGCATACCGTTCTCGCTGCAGACGTCGTTCTATCCGATGAGCCTGGTGCAACGCGGCGCGACCCGGCTCATCCAGGCGGAGGACATCCCGCAAGGAGTCGTGGCCTACCTGAGCGACCAGCTCGAGGTCAGGCAGGTCGGCTACCGCGACAAGGTCACCGTGCGCGCGCCCGACCCGAACGAGACCGCGTATTTCAAGCTGCCCGACGACGGGCGGGTGCCCGTGTTCGAGGTCCGCAGGACCGCGTTCGATCAGACCGGCCATCCATGCCGGCTCACGGTCAGCGTCTACCCGGCGGACCGCAATCAGTTCACGATCAACGTCGGCGAGGCACCGCCCGAGATACCGGCCGCCTCCGGCCAGCACTAGCAACCGCCCGGACAAGCGTCAACGACGACCAACCGGAGACCCATGTCAGCCACGGCGCAGTCAGAGGCGGCCAGAGCCACGTCGCCCGCCGCCCGGGTTCGCGCGGGGACCGGCCGTCATGACGTCCTTCGCATCGGCTCCGTCCGGCCCAGGCCGGGCCCGCCTCCGGGCGGACGGTTGCTGCGGATGCCGCAGTGGCTCACCGGCTCCGGCTTTCTCCCGTTCCGGCGCCCGGAGCAGAAATCCGCCTCCTGGCAGGTGCTCAGGCACCGCCGCTTCCTCGGTTACTTCGCCGGAAGCCTGGTCTCGAACCTCGGCACCTGGCTGCAGAACACCGCCCAGATGCTGCTCGCCTATCAGCTCACGCACTCCCCGTTCGCCGTCGGCGTGGTCACCAGCGCGCAGTTCGCCGGCTTCCTGCTGATCGGCCCGTGGGCCGCCACGCTGGCCGACCGGGTCGGCAGCAAGCGGGTCCTGATCGGCAGCCAGTTGCTGTCCGCCTTCATCGCCGCCACCCTGGCCGGCCTGCAGCTCAGCGGGGCACTCACCGAGTTCCAGCTCACCCTCGGCGCCCTGGGCATGGGCCTGGCCTTCACGTTCGCGCTGCCGGTGCAGACCGCGATGGTGCCCAGCCTGGTGCCGGAGGACGAGACCAAGGCCGCCATGGCGATGAACTCGGTGTCGTACAACGCCGGGCGGACGCTGGCCCCGGTGCTCTGCGTGGCGGTCATCGCCAGCATCGGGGCGGGCTGGGCGTTCGCGCTCAACGCCATCTCCTTCGTCGTCTTCGCCGTCACGATCGTCGCGGTCCGGCCGTACAGCGCCCCCCCGCCGCCCCGCCGGGCCCATGACTGGCTGGGCCTGCGCATCGCCGTGTGGCGGCCGCGGATCCTGCTGTTGCTGGCGATGGTCGCCGCCGTCACCGCGGCCGACGACCCGGTGCTCGTGCTCGGGCCCGCGCTCGCCCGGCACGCCCTGGCCGTCTCGAGCGTCTGGCCCGCCTACTTCCTTTCCGCGCTGGGCCTGGGGACGGTGCTCGGGGCGCTGGTGCCGACCAAGGCGTCGACCGCACGCCGGGCGGCCATCCCCCTGCTCGCACTGGCCATTTCCGTGATCATCTTCGCGGCGGGCATCAACGCGTGGCTCAGCCTGCTCGCCGCCGTCGCCGCAGGCATCGCCGGACTGCTGACCGGCGCCGCCACGCAGGCCCTGCTGCTGAAGACGGCCGGACCGGCGCAGGCGACCCAGGTCATGGCGCTCTGGGCGATCGCCTGGGCGGGCAGCAAGCCGCTGGCCTCGCTGGCCGACGGGTGGCTCGCCGGCCACGTCGGGCTGCTGCGCACCGGGGTGATCCTGACCGCCCCGGCCATCGTCGTGGCGCTGCTCGAACTGTTCCTGTGGCCCAGGGTCAGGAACTGGCTGAAGGCTCGCATGCGCCAGCACAACGCGGCGCATCCTGCCATTCCGTTAATCCTGCAACGCTGATCTCTTTCTGCCCCTCGCGGCATTCCCGTTACTCACCCGCCGGACACGATGCGGTTCCTTCGCCGGGCGAAGGAACCGTCCGTGTGCTCGGGCATATGGCCAGATCAACGGCTCGCGCCCGGCGAACCGGCCCGGCGAAGCCGGGCATTTCCGGCCTCTCGGCGACTTGCGGCCGACCCGGCAACAGCCCATTCTGGATAATTGGACCTGGTTACGGGCGGAGGAGGTGTAATGGCGAAGCGCCACTGTCGTCCATCAGCGCAGTACCGCTACGAGCACTACGACCCCCGCTGAGGGCTCGGTCACGCGCTCGTGGACTGGCGACGCTCATGGAAGAGACAGCCGCGGTCTGTCACGCTGTCGGCGCTGCACCCCGCTGACACCAGGTGCTCCTGGGTGAACCGGGTGGCGTCGGCAGCGTGCACGCTTGCCCGGCCGGTGTCCGGTGAGTGGCTCGGTGCGTGTTCGGCGCGTCCCGGCCGCCGGCCCGAGCGCGTGATCGTGGCGCTGCCGAGCACCGCATCCCCGTCGTAGAGCACCGCGGCCTGGCCCCTGGCCACACCCCGGGCCGGCTCGTTCAAACTGATCCGCAGGATGCCGCCGTCCTGCCGCGCCGTCGCGGGGTGAACCTGGCCGTGGGCGCGCATCTGCACGAGGCAGTCGATGGCGCCGGCCGGCGGACGGCAGCCGCTCCAGACCGGCCGGTCGGCCTCGAACTCGTCCGCGCCCAGCGCCTCGGCCGGGCCGACGGTCACCGTGTTGGACACCGGCTCGATGTCCAGGACGTACCGGGGCCTGCCGTCCGGCGCCGGGGTCCCGATGCGCAGGCCCTTGCGCTGGCCGACCGTGAAGCCGTAGCTGCCGTCGTGACGGCCGACGACGTCGCCGCCGGTGTCGACGATCCGGCCGGGCTTGCTCCCGAGCCGGCCGCGCAGGAACTTCCTGGTGTCGCCGTCGGCGATGAAGCAGACGTCGTGGCTGTCCGGCTTGTCGGCCACGGCCAGCCCGCGCTCGGCCGCCTCCTTGCGCACCTGTTCCTTGGTCGTGTCGCCGAGCGGGAACATGGCCCGGGCCAGCTGCTCGCTGGTCAGCACCGCGAGCACGTACGACTGGTCCTTGGCCGGGTCCACGCTGCGCCGCAGCCGCCGCCCGCCGCCGGGGCCGGGCACCAGGCGGGCGTGGTGGCCGGTGCAGACGGCGTCGAAGCCGAGCGCGACCGCGCGGTCGAGCACGGCGGCGAACTTGATCTTCTCGTTGCACCGCAGGCACGGGTTGGGCGTGCGCCCCCGCGCGTACTCGTCCACGAAGTCCTGCACCACGTCCCGGTGGAACTGCTCGGCCAGGTCCCAGACGTAGAACGGGATGCCGATCACGTCGGCGGCGCGGCGCGCGTCCCTGGCGTCTTCCAGGGTGCAGCAACCGCGTGCGCCGGTCCGGTAGGAGCTTGGGTTCCTGGACAGCGCGAGGTGGACGCCGGTCACTTCGTGACCGGCGTCGGCGGCCCGGGCGGCCGCCGTCGCGGAGTCGACGCCGCCGGACATCGCGGCGAGCACGCGTAGTCGGTTCATTTGGTTCGAGGGTATGCGGCCCGGCGACGTCGTGCGCGGGCGCACCGGGCAGACTGTGATGTCAGCCCACGCGCCCCGCGCCCGTTTCTGCCCGTTTACGCCCCTTTACGCCCGCCCGAGGAGCCGCGCATGCCGCAGGGAACGCCCCCGCCCCGCACCGGGACGCTGAGCGAGCACGACTTCGCCGTCCCCATCGACGATCGCTACCTCGAGGACTACACGCCCGGCGCCGTCTACGAGTACGGGTACATCACGGTCAGCGAGGCGGAGATCCTCGACTTCGCCCGGGCGTTCGATCCCCAGCCGATCCACGTCGACCCGGAGTTCGCCGCTCAGGGCCCGTTCGGCGGCCTGATCGCCAGCGGGTGGCACACCGCGGGCATCATGATGCGCCTGTTCGCCGACCACTGCCTGTCCCGCGTGGCCAGCCTGGCCTCCCCCGGCATCGACGAGCTGCGCTGGCCCGCCCCGGTCCGCCCCGGCGACTCGCTGCGCCTGCGGGCCACCCTCGTCGAGGTCCGCCGATCCCGCTCCAAGCCGGATCGCGGCCTGGTTCGCACCAGGGCCGAGCTGATCAACCAAAACGACGAGGTCGTGCTGGCCCTGACCGCGATGAACCTCATCCGCGCCCGCCACCCGCTCCCCCACTAACCTCGCTCACCCCCGCCCGCCCCCAGCTAACTCCCGCCCCTCGGCCGCTCCCGCCCGCCCCATCCGCTCCTCGCTCGGTCCGCC
>JASIJN010000085.1 GCA_030050125.1 Streptosporangiaceae bacterium
GTCACCGGGGCGGCGACGGGTCTCGGCCATGCGCTCACGGTCCGGCTGGCCGCGTCGGCCAGGATCGGCCGGGTCGTCGCCATCGACGGACAGCGGGGCGATGCCACGGGCGTGACCTGGCGGGTCGTCGACGTCCGTGACCCGGCGCTGGCAGGCCGGCTGGCCGGGGTCGACGTTGTCGTGCACACCGACGTCAACCTGGCGCCGGACGCGGACCAGCGCTCGCGCCGGGCGTTCAACGTCCGCGGCGCGCAGACCGTGCTGACCGCGGCGGCCGCGGGACGGGTCGGCCGGGTGGTGCTGGTGACGAGCGCGATGGTCTACGGTGCCCGGCCGGACAACCCGGTCCCGCTGGACGAGTCGGCGCCGCTGGGCGCCGACCCGGACGGCAGCGTGGTCGGCGACCTGCTGGAGATCGAGCATCTGGGGCGGCGCTCGCCGCAGGCCAACCGGGGCATGGCCATCACCGTCGTCCGTCCGGCCGCGCTGGTGGGCGAGGGCGTGGACACCCTGATCACCCGGCATTTCGAGGCGCCGCGGCTGCTGGCCGTGAAGGGCTGCGCCCCGCGCTGGCAGTTCTGCCACGTCGATGACCTGGTCAGCGCCCTGGAGCTGGCCGCGACGGGCGAGGTGACCGGCGCGCTCGCCGTCGGCTGCGACGGGTGGCTGGAGCAGGAGCGAGTCGAGGAAATCTCCGGGCTGCGCCAGATCGAGCTTCCGGCCCGGCTGACGTTCGGCACCGCCCAGCGGCTGCACCGGGCCGGGATCACCCCGGCCCTGGTCACCGACCTGCACTTCGTGGTGTACCCGTGGGTCGTCGACTGCGCGACGCTGCGGGAGGCCGGGTGGAAGCCCGCGTTCGACAACGAGACCGCCCTCCAGGTGCTGCTCGAGCAGCGCGCCGGGCACCATGCGGTGGCGGGCCGCCGGCTGGACAAGAAGGACGCGACCATCACGGCGGCCGGCGCGACGGTCGCGGTCATCGGGACGGCGGCGATCGTGCGCGAGGTCCGGCGCCGGCGCCGGAGCACCTGACGTGGCGACGGCTGACGTGGCGGCTGGCGTGGCGGCGGCTGAGGTGGCGGCGGGCGCGCACGATAGCTTGTGATCGTGGACATCGTGAGACTGGCCGAGCTGCGAGACGTCCCGCTGTCGGTGGACGAGGTGCTGAACGCGGTCTCGGACCCAGCCGCCGGGGGAGTGGCCCTGTTCGTCGGCGCCGTCCGGGAGGAGGATCACGGCCGCCGCGTGGTCCGGCTCGGTTACAGCGCCCACCCCTCGGCAGCGGCCGAACTGCGGCGGGTCGCCGAGAAGGCCGCGGCCACCCACGGCGCCACGGCGGTCGCCGCCGTGCACCGGGTCGGCGACCTCGCGGTCGGCGACCTCGCGGTGGTGGTGGCCGTGTCCTGCCCGCACCGCGCCGAGGCGTTCGACGCGTGCCGGGCGCTGATCGACGACCTGAAGTCCACGGTTCCGATCTGGAAGCACCAGGAGTACGCCAGCGGCGACAGCGAATGGGTCAACAGCGCGTAGTCTTCCCCCATGTCCCGCCGAGCCGCGACGCTGCTGGTGGCAGCCGTCGGAGTCCTGATCGCGATCGTGGTCGCCGTGGTCGCGCCGGTGCCGTACGTGGCGCTGATGCCCGGGCCCACCCTGAACACCCTGGGTTCGCTCAGCGGCAAGCCGCTGATCCAGGTCAAGGGCCACCCGACCTACCCGGCCAAGGGCAATCTCAACATGGTGACCGTGTCCTTCCTCGGCGGGCCGGGCAGCAACTTCAACATCTTCGGGGCGCTGCGGGCCTGGCTGAACCCGAGCGACGCGGTGGTCCCGGAGTCCGAGATCTTCACGCCGGGGCAGAGCTCGCAGCAGGTGGCCAGGGAAGACACCGAGGAGATGGCCAACTCGCAGCAGACGGCCACCGCCGCGGCGTTCTGCCAGCTCAAGATCAATTTCAGCACCGTGGACACGGTCGAGGCGACAATCCCCGGCATGCCGGCCGCGGCCGCGCTGCGCCCGGGCGACGTCATCTCGGCGGTCGACGGCACGCCGGTGACCTGCCGGGCCGATGCCGGGACCCTGATCAAGGCGCGCAAGCCCGGCGCCCCCGTGGAACTGACCATTCTCCGGCACGGCACGACCGAGCACGTGCGGCTGGTGACGGCCAATGTCCAGGGCGTACCCGAGATCGGCGTGGAGGTCGTGGAGAGCTTCGTGTTCCCGTTCAACGTGACGATCAGCGTCGGGGATATCGGCGGCCCCAGCGCGGGGCTGATGTTCGCGCTCGGCATCATCGACAAGATCACCCCGGACAACCTGACCGGGGGCCGGTTCATCGCGGGCACCGGGGAGATCGAGGCCAACGGCACCGTGGAGCCGATCGGCGGGATCCAGCAGAAAATGGCCGGGGCCCGCGCGGCCGGCGCCACCGTCTTCCTTACCCCGGCGGCGAATTGCCCGGACACAACGGGATCAGTGCCCGCCGGGCTGCGCCTGATCGAGGTAAGCTCCCTGGCCGGTGCCATCGCAGACCTTAACGCGCTGAAGGCGGGCAAGCCGGTTCCCTCCTGCTGAACGCCTCGCGTGCGGCGGGCGGGCCGGCCCGGCACCGGAATGGCTGCGGGAACCGAATCGGGTACCGGTAAGTTGCCGTCAGTGAATATGCGCATTCGCGTGCGGTGCCGGGGTGCAGTGCGCCCAGAACGCCGGGCCCGCTGCCGGGTGCCCGATGTGAGGTAAAGGGGGAGGCGTGGCCTTCCGACACGCTGGCCATTCCCGGCCGCCGGCCGGCCGCCCCGTTGTGCTACCCCGGTGGACCAGGTTCGTGCTGCCGGGCCTCGTGGCGCTGATCGCGCTCATCGTGATCATCGGCGTGGCCGCCGGGATCTGGACCGACTTCCTGTGGTTCCGCTCGGTCCACTACAGCTCGGTCTTCGACATCACCTACGGCGTGAAGTGGGTCCTGTTCGCCGTCGCCGCGGTGTTCATGATGACGACGATCACCGTCAACATCCGGCTCGCCTACCGGCTGCGGCCCGAGCGCCCGCCGGCCTCGCCGGAGCAGCAGGGCCTGCAGGCGTACCGGTCGGCCATCGACCCTCGCCGCAGGCTGGTGGCCGGGGTCGTGGTCGGCCTGATCGGGCTCATCTCCGGGCTGTCCGCGGCCGGGAGCTGGCGCACCTGGCTGCTGTTCGCGAACCGGACCCCGTTCGGGGTCAAAGACCCGCAGTTCCACCTGGACCTGTCGTTCTTCGTCTTCGACTACCCGTTCATCCGGATGGTGCTCAGCTACCTGTTCGCGGCCGTGCTGCTGTCGCTGCTGCTCGCGGCGGCCGTGCACTATCTCTACGGCGGGCTGCGGCTGCAGGTGCGCGGCGAGCGCGCGACCCAGGGCGCCCGGGCGCACCTGTTCGTGCTGGCGGGCGTCTTCGTGCTGCTCAAGGCCGTCGCGTACTGGGTGGACCGGTACGGCATCGACTTCTCGCAGCGAGGCGTGGTGCAGACCGGCGCCTCCTACACCGACGTGAACGCCGTGCTGCCGGCCAAGACCGTCCTGGCCGTGATCGCGGTGATCTGCGCCGCGCTGTTCTTCGCCGGCGCGATCCGGCGCAACGTGATGCTCCCGGCGGTGGGGTTCGGCCTGCTGGTGCTGTCCGCGGTGATCATCGGCGGGGTCTATCCGGCGATCGTCCAGCAGTTCGTGGTCAAGCCCAACGAGCTGGCCAAGGAGGGACCGTACCTGACCAGGGAGATCAACAGCACCCGGCTCGCCTACGGGCTCACCCACGTGCAGATGATCCCGTATTCGGCGGTCTCGGCCGAGTCGGCGGCGCCGCTGGCCCAGCAGGCGGCCGCGCTTCCCGACGTCCGCGAGCTGGACCCGGGCGTGGTGTCCGCCTCGTTTCAGCAGCTGCAGCAGGTCAAGGGGTACTACACGTTCCCCGGCGTGCTGGCGGTCGACAGGTACCAGGTCGCGGGCAGCACGGTGCCGCAGGACATGATCGTCGGCGTCCGGGACATGTCGGGCCCTCCGGCCGGCCAGGACAACTGGATCAACAGCCACCTGGTGTACACGCACGGGTTCGGTTTCGTGGCCGCGTCGGCGGACACGTCGTCGGGAGGCGGCAACCCGGCGTTCACCGAGAGCGACATCCCGCCGTCCGGCGAACTGCGGGTAACCCAGCCCAGGGTGTACTTCGGCGAGGGGGAGACCAGCTACGCGATCGTCGGCGGCCACCAGCTCGAGCTCGATTACCCCAATGACAGCGCCAGCGGCCAGGCGAACACCACCTACCGGGGCGGCGGAGGCGTCCCGGTCGGCTCGCTGCTGAACCGGGTGCTGTACGCGATCAAGTTCCGCGAGTTCAACATCCTGCTGTCCGGGGCCATCGACGGCAACTCGAGGATCATGTACGTCAGGGACCCGCTGTCCCGGGTGGAAAAGGTCGCCCCGTTCCTCACCCTGGACGGCAATACCTACCCGGTGGTGGTCGGCGGCCAGATCCTCTGGGTGGTCGACGCCTATACGACCACCGACAACTACCCCTACTCCCAGCGGCTGAGCCTGCAGCAGGCCAGCGCGAACAGCTACAGCCCTGGCGGCTCGGTCGTCGGGCCTGCCAACCAGGTCAACTACATCCGCAATTCGGTCAAGGCCGTGGTGAACGCCTACACCGGAGCGGTCACGCTGTACCAGTGGGGTGGCAACGATCCGGTACTCGACGCCTGGAAGAAGGCCTTCCCCGGGGTAATCAAGCCGCAGAGCGCGATACCGGCCGACCTGCTGCCGCACCTGCGCTACCCGCCGGTCCTGTTCGAGGCGCAGCGCGAGATCCTGGCCCAGTATCACGTGACGCAGGCCCCGGAGTTCTACGGCGGGCAAAACTTCTGGTCCGTGCCCACCGACCCGAGCGGCACCAACCCGAATTCGTCCAGCCAGCCACCGTACTACCTGACCATGACGATGCCCGGGCAGCCGCAGCCGGAGTTCTCGCTGACCACGACGCTCACGCCCCGGGGCAGGGCGAACATGGCCGCGTTCATGGAGGTCGACAGCAACCCGCAGAGCCCCGGGTTCGGCACCATCCGGGTGCTGCAGTTGCCCCAGGACACCACCATCCGGGGGCCGCAGCAGGTGCAGAACGACTTCGAGTCCAAGGCCGCGGTCGCCTCCGAGCTGAGCCTGCTGCGCCAGGAAGGGTCCCACGTGACCGAGGGGAACCTGATCACCCTCCCGGTGGGCGGAGGACTGATCTACTTCGAGCCCGTGTACGTGTCGCAGGCGGCGGCGGGCAGTTCCGGCGCCTACCCGACCCTGCAGGACATGCTGGTGTACTACAACGGGCAGATCGGGTTCGCGCCCACGCTGGCCGGGGCCCTGGCGCAGGTGTTCGGCACGTCGCCCGCCCCGGCCACGACCGGGACCAGCCCGCCGAGCAGCGCCCACGGCGCCGCGGCGAGCCCGCTCGTGCTCGAGTACCTGGAGCAGGCCGAAGCCGACTACAGCGCGGCGCAGGCGGCGCTGCGCAGCGACAACCTCGCCGCGTACGGCAGCGACCTGGCCCAGATGAAGGCGGCGCTGGACGACGCGAAGGCCGCGGCGCAGGGCGGCACGAC
>JASIJN010000086.1 GCA_030050125.1 Streptosporangiaceae bacterium
TCGGACATCTGGTCGATCAGGTCGGCGCGCAGGAACCGGATGTAGAAGGCGGCCAGGGGGAGGGCGAGGGTCAGGGCCGGCATGGTCAGGTCCCTGAGGTCGTTCCCATTCCCGTTGGCCAGCGCGGGCAGGAGGCCGTGCAGGTAGCCGGAGAAGACCTGGAGCAGCAGCAGGGCCAGCACGATCGGCGCTATGGACAGGCCGGCCATGCACAGCGCCATGATCACCCGGTCGATGATGCCGCCCGGCCTGCGGGCACACAGCAGCGCCAGCGGGATCGAGATGACCAGCGTGAGGGCCAGCGCGTAGATGACGAGGTCGATGGTCACCGGCAGGCGCTGCGCGATGATCGACCCGACGGACTGGCCGCTGTAGAGCGAGTTGCCGAGGTTGCCGTGCAGCGCGGCCCAGAACCAGTCCCAGTAGCGGACCAGGAGCGGCTGGTTGAGGTGCAGCTTGATGCTCTCGGCCCGGATCTCGGCCGGGGTGGCGTTCGCCCCGAGCAGCGCCTCGGCGGCGTCGCCGGGCAGCGCGTTCTCGACGACGAACGTCAGGAACGTCACGCCCCAGAGCACCGGTATCGCGATAAGGAGGCGCCGGCCGGCCACCCGCAAGGACGGCGACCCGGCCAGGCGGCGCACGAATGCGCCGCCTGGCCGGCCGCCCGGCTCGGTGCCGGTGCGCTCAGCGATGCCCTCAGGCTTGCCGAGAGGGATCGATGCGCTCATAGCTCAACGGTGATCCGCGCCTCACGTGTTGTTGTTGTAGACGTACTGCCACAAGATCTCCGGCAGCACCGCCATGCTCGGGATCGGGGTGGTCAGACCGGGACCGTAGACCCCGTGGGCGGCGATGTTGTATCCGGCGATCGGGAACAGGAACGGCCCGTAGGCCTCCTTGGCGATGTAGGCGTTGAGGTCGTAGTTGAACTGCTGCCGCTGCGCCATGTTGAGCGTCCCGCCTGCCTCGGCGAGCAGGGCGTTGATCTTCGGGTCGTGGACGCCGGTGAACGGCGAGAAGGACGAGAACCGGAACGCGACGCCAACGCCGCCCTCGGGGTCCCATGCTCCGGCCGTCTGCAGGAACGCCTGCCATTTACCGGACAGGAAGACCGAGATCAGGCCGGTGAGGTCGTAGTTCTGCAGGGTGACCTTCATCCCTGCGGCTTCCCACATCTCGGCCAGGCCCTCGTCCAGCGTCTCGGCCACCGGGCTGGTGATGGTCTTCAGGCTGATGCTGATGCCGCCCGCCTGCTTGACCAGTGCCTTGGCCTTCGCCAGGTTGTAGGTCAGGTAGCCGGGGACCGTCGGCTCGTAGAACAGCCCGGCCGGAGCGGTGAACGACTGGGTCACCGGGTACGCGTCGCCGAACAGCTTGGAGTCCAGCAGCGGCGTATCGGTGGCGTAGTAGATCGCCTCCCGGGCCAGGATGTTGTTGAACGGCGCGATGCTCGTGTTGAGCTGGATGTCGTACGGGGAGGTGGACGGCTCGGTCGTCGTCGTGAAATGCGCCTTGAAGGCGGGCGCGAGACTGGGAGTCGACATTCCCTCGTAGGCGCCGCCCGCGCCGGATTGGAGGTCCTTGAGCGCGGTCTCGTCGTCGAGGACTGGCTTGAAGATCAGCGTCTTGAGGTAGGGCAGGCCCTTCTCCCAGTAGTGCGGGTTGGCCTTGAGCACCAGCTCGGAACTCGGCGAGTCGCTGACCACCGTGAACGGCCCGGCGCCCACCGGCTTGAGCGCGAACGCGGTCTCGCCCAGCTTCTGGACGGCCGTCGGCGACGCGATCCAGTCGAAGATGTCATCCTGCAGGTCAGCCAGGAGCGGCGCGTCGACGTAGCTGAGCTTGAGGTCGATGGTGTACGGGCCGGTGACGGTGATCGTCGGCGGGCTCAGGAATTCCGGCTTGCAGGTGCAGGTGCTCTTGAGGTCCCGGGCCCAGTTGTAGGCGACCGCCTGGGCGTTGAACGTTGTCCCGTCCGAGAACGTCACGCCCTTGCGCAGGGTGAACACCCACGTCTTGCCGCCGTCGGTGGCGGAAATGTTGGTGGCGAGGTCCGGGATCCACTTGCCGCCCTCGCCGAGCTGGTACAGCTGGCCGAAGATGGCGTCCATGTAACTCTGGTTCGCCGCGCCGTCGGTGTCCGTGGCGGGGTCGAGGCCGGGCCAGGCGCCCGCGAAGCTGCTGCCCTCGAGCACGGTGAGCGACCCGCCGTGGCGCGGCGCCGTTGACGACGGGGGCGTGCTGCTTGTACTTGACGAGCAACCGGCCAGGACGGCCACCACGGCGGCGGCGGCGATGAAGGGGGCGGACCGGTTGAATCTACGTCTTTGATTTGCTTTAGGTCTCACGTCGACGCTCCTGCTATGCATGCACCTGCCATGGATAGGTGTTGATGCTGAGGGCACGCGCTGCCCGGGCTTGCCGGGGGCGGCAGGCCTCGGTGCAGTGAGCCGACCTCACCAATAACAGCGTCAGCTTCGAGGACGCGCCTGTCCGGCGTCCATGGCGCTTCCGCCGGGCGAAAGGGAAAACGTAGTGTGGCGAAGCACGCCAGGCCCGGCATGAGCCCGGTCACCGGTGCGGCGACCGGTTACGGCAGATTTACAACGGCTCCATCTCATTTCTTGCAGATCGGATGCTCGCGTGTAAGCATGATCTGATTACCGCCAGGCCACCCGGCGCTGCTTGAACCGACGGATTTTTTAGCGGGATCAAGCAGGTCACGCAGCACGCCAACCCGCACGGCGCGGTCGACAAGGGGGTCAGCATGCGGGATACCCTCGATGTCCCGGCCCGGTCCAGGGCCACCGAGCCCAGAGCGGGGGAGTCGAGGGCAGCGCGGCCGGGGGCGCTCGGCGCGACCGGGCGGGCCGGGCGCGGGGGGTCATCCGGCGGGCGGGCGCCGACGAATGCGGCCGGACGGTTGCTGGCGGTTTTGGATGCGTTCGGGCCGCGGCAGCGCGCGTTGTCGTTGAGCGAGATTGCGCGGCGGGCGGGTTTGAGTTTGTCGACGGCGCACCGGCTGGTGTGTGAGCTGGAACGGTGGGGCGCTTTGGAGCGGGGGGCGGGCGGGCGGTATTCGATCGGGCTGCGCCTTTTGGAGCTGGCGGCGTTGTCGCCGCGGGGGCTGGGGTTGCGGGAGGCGGCGTTTCCTTATCTGGATGAGCTGCATCACCGGACGCGGGGGAATGTGCATCTCGGGGTGCGCGACGGGGATGAGGTGATGTATGTCGAGACGATCCGGGCGTGCGCGACGCATCCGACGAACGGGCGGATGGGAGATCGGTGGCCGATGCATGCCACGGGAACGGGGCTGGTGTTGCTGGCGTTCGGGGACCGGGACTTGCAGGAGCGGGTGTTGCGAGGGCCGCTGGAGCGGTTCACGCCGCTGACGGTGACCGACCGGGGACAGTTGCTGCGCGAGCTGGCGCAGGTGCGGCAGGTCGGCTTCGCCGTGGCGCGGGGGCGGATCACGTTGCCGGATCTGGTGGTGGCGGTGCCGGTGTATGACCAGTTCGGGGGGGTGGCGGCGGCGATCAGCGTGGTGGTGGAGGCCGA
>JASIJN010000087.1 GCA_030050125.1 Streptosporangiaceae bacterium
CTGGCGCGAGCCGTTGCCGGACTTGCCGTTGCCGCCGAACGGCAGGTGCGCCTCCGCCCCGGACGTCGAGTTGTTCACGCTGAGCATCCCGGCGCTGACTCCGCGCCTGAACGCGAACGCCTCGCGTGCGTCATTGGTGTAGACGGACGAGGACAGCCCGTACCCGGGGGCGTTGGCCAGCTCGATCGCCTGGTCCATGGACCGGTACGTGGTCACCCCGACCAGCGGCCCGAACGTCTCCTTGGCGAAGATCTCCTCGCCCGGGCGGACGCCGTCGACGATCGTCGGGTGGTAGAAGATCCCCGCCTCCGGGTCGCCGACGAACCCAGCCCGCGGGTTGGCCGCGGTGATCCGCCCGACGCCGGTGGAGCCGAGCACCTTGTGCTGCGGGCCGATCCAGGTCAGGAAGGTGTCGAAGCGTTCGGCGAACCGGGCGTCCAGCATCGGGCCGTAGAGGACGTCGCCGAACGGGTCGCCGACCGCGGCGGCCGCGGTCGCCTCGGCGAACCGGGTCAGGAACTCGTCGTGCACCGACTCGTGGCAGATCACGGTGCCGAGCGAGGTGCAGCGCTGGCCGGCGGTGCCGAACCCGGCGAACAGCGCCCCCTCGACGGCCAGGTCCAGGTCCGCGTCGGCCGTGACCACCATCGGGTTCTTGCCGCCGAGCTCGAGGCACGCGGACTGCAGGTGCCGGCCGGCCAGTTCGCCGATCCGCGCGCCGACCTCGGTGGACCCGGTGAAGCCGACCTTGTCGACCAGGCCGGCATCGAGCGCCTGGTCGAGCCCGGCGAAGGTCGCCGGCCCGTCGGCGTAGACCACGTTGAACACGCCCGGCGGCAGCCCGCCGCCGCGGCAGAACAGCTCGTGGAACGCGGCCGACGCGGCCCCGGCGTACTCGGCCGGCTTCCACACCACGGCGTTGCCGCACAGCAGCGCGGGCACGATGTACCAGGACGGCACCGCGACCGGGAAGTTCCCGGCGGTGATGACCGTGACCACGCCCACCGGGTTGCGGAACGTGAAGAGCTGCTTGTCCGGCATCTCGCTGGGCACCGTCTGGCCATACAGCCGGCGGCCCTCGCCAAGGAAGAAGTCGCAGGTGTCGATGATCTCCTGCACCTCGCCGAGCGCCTCGGGGTAGGGCTTGCCGATCTCGCGGGTGACGAGCCGGGCCAGCGCTTCCTTGTTGGCCTCGATCAGCCGGCCGATGGTCGCGATCGCCCGGCCGCGCACCGGCGCCGGCACGTCGGCCCAGGCCTTCTGGGCCGCCCGGGCCGACCGGGCCGCGGTCACCAGCAGCGAAGGGTCGGCCAGCGCGACCTCGGCCACGACGTCGTCCAGGCGCGCCGGGTTGGTCGACAGGAACCGGCCCGCGGCCGCATCAGCCGCCGGCCGGCCGTCGATCGTTGCGGAGACGGTGCGCACCCCGGGGTGGCCCTCGTCGTTGGGGTAAGCCATCTGCGGTGTCCTTACCTAGTCAGCACCTAGTCGTCAGCTGTCAGACAGGCTACGCAGCGAACCGAGCACCCGGTCCAGCGCGGCCAGGCCGAACCCGAGCTCCTGCTCGGTGACGTCGAGCGCCGGCCGGAACCGGATCGTCCGCTCCCCGCAGGGCAGCACGAGCACGTGCTGCTCGCGCAGGAGGCGTACCCCGGCGTCGCGGTCCGCGGCCGAGGGCAGGTCGAGCGCGCACATGAGCCCGCGCCCGCGCACGTTCGACGCGACGGCGGCGTGCCGGTCCCCCAGCGCCCGGAGCTCGGCGAGCAGCCAGGCGCCGGTCCCGGCGGCCCGGTCGATCAGCCCGTCCCGCTCGATGATCTCCAGCAGCCTGCGGGAGCGGACCATGTCCGCCAGGCCGCCGCCCCACGTCGAGTTGATCCGTCCGGAGACCGCGAACACGTTGTCGGCGATCTCGTCCACGCGCCGCCCGGCCATGATCCCGCCGAGCTGCACCTTCTTGGCGAACGCCACGATGTCCGGCTCCAGGCCGAACTGCTGGTAGGCCCAGGCCGTGCCGGTGAGCCCGACCCCGGTCTGCACCTCGTCGAGCACGAAGAGCGCGTCGTGGACGTGGCACAGCTCCTGCATGGCCCGCAGGAACTCCGGCCGCACGTGATTGTCCCCGCCCTCGCCCTGGATCGGCTCGGCGATGAAGCAGGCGATGTCGTGCGGATTGGCCTCGAAGGCCGCGCGCGCCTGGGCCAGGGCCCGGGCCTCGGCCTGCTCGACCTCGGCCAGGTGCGCGGCCAGCGGGAACCTGATCGCGGGAACGTCGATCCTCGGCCAGTCGAACTTGGGGAACCGGGCCGTCTTGGCCGGCTCGGTATTGGTCAGCGACAGCGTGTACCCGGATCGACCGTGGAACGCCCGGGTGAGGTGCATGACCTTGGTGCCGAGCCCGGCCGGCCGGCCCGCCGCCTCGTTGCGGCGGCTCTTCCAGTCGAACGCGGCCTTCAGCGCGTTCTCGACGGCGAGCGCGCCGCCCTCGACGAAGAACAGGTGGGGCAGCGCCGGGTCGCCGAGCACCCGGGTGAAGGTCTCCACGAACCGCGCGTACTGCCTGGTGTACATGTCCGGGTTGGCCGGCTTGTTGGCGGCCGCCTCGCCCAGCTCGGCCATGAACTCAGGGTCGTCGGCCAGCCCGCGAGGATTGGACCCGAGCGGCGCCGACGCGAAGAACGTGTAGAGGTCCAGGTACTCCTCACCGGTCCTGGCGTCGACCACCCAGGAGCCGTGACTGGCTGCGGTGTCGTAGACCAGCCGGAACCCGTCGGTCAGAACGTGACGGCCGAGCACCTCATGCACCCGCTCCGCGGTGACCGCGGCATCCAGGACCGCCTCCGGCGCCCTAAGGCTCCGAGGCTGGGCGATGATCGATTCCACGGGAAGTCCTCCTGTCGCCGCAGCCGCCTGCTGGAGAATCTGCAGTCCGATAGCCTTCGAGCCGCACATCGTATGCGGATCGTAGGCATCGCGCATGGACATCGTATGCGTAAAGGGACGGGTCCGGCACTGGTGCGCCCGGCCGGCCCGGCCTGCGCGACCGCGCGGCCAGGCGGTCTGTCACGAGGTCAATACCGCGCTATCCGCGCCACGCCGGACGATCTCCGCGCGGTCGGCCCGGGTGCGGAACGTCACACAGGTCCGGTCGGCGCGGAACAGGTCGTGGGAGAACTCGAACGGCACGCCGGCCGAGGTCGCCGACGTGCGCGTGATCGCGAGCAGCGGCGCGCGGGCGTGCACTCCGAGCAGGGCGGCCTCGTCCGGGCTGGCCTCGGCCACCTCGAGGTGCTCGACCACCTCGTCCGGCGTAATCCCGTAATGGGCGTCGAGCAGGTCATAAATGGATCCGCCGAGCGGCAGTTCCAGCAGCCCGGGAAAGATCTCGGCGGGCAATTGGACTCGCTCCAGCGAGATCGGGATCCCGTCCGCCAGCCTGATCCGGACGATGTCGATCAGCAGGCTCCCGGCCGGCACGGCCAGGTGGTTGGCGGCGATCTCGTCGGCGCCGGACATGGTGGCGGACAGGACCTGGGTGCCGGCCACGAACCCCTGCCGCCGCAGGTACTCCGGCAGGCCCACGATCACCGACAGGTCGCGGTCCACCTTCGCGTGGGCCACGAAGGTCCCGCCGGCCCGGCCGGGCACACGTCGCACGATGCCGCCTTCGGCGAGCACGGCCAGCACCTGGCGCAGCGTGGACCGGCTGACCGACAGGCGGGCCGCGAGTTCCCGCTCGGTACCCAGCCGGTCCCCGGGCCGGAGCGTTCCGGATGAGATCAGGTCGAGCAGGCGGTGCCGCGCGTCTTCGACGAGCCGGCGGTCGGGCACGGCGCGCGGATGCAGCCGGCTTTCGATCGCCGGGCCGCTCGCGGGCTCGCGGGCGCCTTCCGCCGACATAATTTTTCTCACCCCATAGCTTCCAGCGACTCAGGAACCGTCTGGCCGCCGTCGATCACGAGCGTCTGGCCGGTGATGTAGCCGGCTTCCTCGGTCGCGAGGAACAGCGCCGCGCTGGCGATGTCCTCGATGCTACCCAGGCGCCCGAGCGGGATCGAGGCCTCCATCGTCCGCAGGTACTCAGGACCCAGGTCGGCCAGGCCCTCGGTGATGATGTTGCCCGGCAAGATCGCGTTGATCGTGATGCCGGACCTGGCCAGCTCCAGCGCGGCCGAGCGCATGAACCCGAGCTGGCCGGCCTTGCTCGCCCCGTAGTGCGACCAGCCGGTGTAGCCGGTGATCGGCCCGGTGATCGACGAGGTGACGATGACCCGGCCCCGGCCGGAGCGCCGCAGCGCGGGGATGGCCGCTTGCACGGTGAAGAACGTCCCCTTGAGGTTGGTCGCCAGGACCTCCTCGAGCTGCTCGGGTGTCATCTCGGCCAGCGGCGCGGCCGGGAAGATCCCGGCGTTGCAGCACGCGATGTCGAGCCCGCCGTGACGTTCCTCGGCCGCCGCCACGACCGCCGCGCAGCTGCCGGCCACGCTCACGTCGCCCTTGACGAAGCAGACCGAGCGGCCGCCTGCCGCGAGTTCGGCCGCGGTCCGCTCGCCCGCTTCGGCGTCCCGCCCCACGATCACGACGTTCGCGCCCTCGGCCGCGAACCCGGCGGCGATGCCCTTGCCGATTCCCCTGGTGCCGCCGGTGACGAGCACCGACCGGCCGCTGATCGAGGTGAACATCCGCAACTCCTTGACTGGTCGGTCCCGCGACGGGCGATCAGGGCGTCGCGAGCAGGTAGCGCTCGGCCAGCTCGCAGGCCCCGGCGGTGAACTCGGCCCCGAGGTCGCGGGCGGAGTCGGCGAACCGGTGCGAGCCGACCCAGGCCACCAGCTGCAGCCGCCGCAGCAGGATGAAGGTCGGGATTTCCGCGGCGTCCTGCGCGCTGAGCGGCAGGATGCGCCGGTAGCCCCGCTGCCAGGCGTCGCAGAGCGCCGGGACCCTGGGGTCGTGCTCGATGAAGCTCAGCGATGCGCCGAGATCGAAAAGGAACCAGCCGAACCCGCAGTCATCGAAGTCGATGACCTGGATGTCCGGCCCGCTGACCAGCAGGTTGGCCAGCCGCATGTCCGCGTGGATCAGCCCGAACCGGTCCGGCCCGGCCCCGAACCTGTGCAGCCGGCCTCGCATCAGCGCGGCGGCGCGGCCCAGGGTGGCCAGCTCTTCCCGGCCGATCCCGATGCCGTCCTGCCACCGTCCCCAGCGGCCGGCCGGGCCGACGCAGCTGTCGAAATCCCAGGAGAACCTGACGAACTCGCCCGGGCGGGCCCAGCCCCGCGAATGCCGGTGCATGCGCCCGCAGATCTCGCCGAGCAACTCGAACTTCTCGGCCAGGTGCTCCTCGGGCGGCTCGGTCCCCGGCAGGAACTCGAACAGCACCGTCTGCCTGGTCAGCGGGCCGACCGTGACGTCGACCACCTCCCGGCCGTCGGTCGCGGCGAACACCGCCGGGGTGAGCAGCCCCTCGTCCCGGCGCAGCGCCTGCAGCCAGGCCAGCTCGGAGACGACCGCGCCCGGCGGGTG
>JASIJN010000088.1 GCA_030050125.1 Streptosporangiaceae bacterium
GCGGGTTCTGCGGGATCTCATGGCGCGGATGGGCCACGACAGCGAGCGCGCAGCGCTGATCTACCAGCACGAGGCGCGCGGCGCGGACCAGGCGATCACGAACGCAATCGACACGCACGTCCAGGCCGAGCAGGACAACGTTGCGCAGGGCGACGATGACGACGGTCAGGCGGCGCGCTCGCCCCGGTGGGCTAGTGGCCCGTTAATGGCCCGGAAGATCAACAACGGGCAGGAAGCGTTTACAGGCGCGGGATTCCGGCCCTGACCTGGGCGGGAACATATGGAGCGGGTGACGAGAATCGAACTCGCACTATCAGCTTGGGAAGCTGACGTTCTGCCATTGAACTACACCCGCAAGGCGCCGGCCTGCCGCGCAGGCAGGCCGTTCGCTCGCCCCGACATCGTACCCGAGCCGGAAGAGGGCCGGGATCCCCGCACGAGATTCGGCCCGCAGAGCGGGGCATCGTGACGCCGTCGGCCTCGTCCGGAGCGGGCCGCCGAGGCCGGGGAAGCCGCCGCGCACGGGGCCGGTCTGGGGCAGCCAGGCACCGCAGGCGCCGTACAACCGGTAGGTTGCCAGGGTGTTGCTCTCCGACCGGGACATCAAGACGGAGGTCGAGTCGGGCCGGGTGAAACTCGACCCGTACACGCCCGGGCTCATCCAGCCGGCGAGCATCGACGTCCGGCTGGACCGGTACTTTCGGGTGTTCGAGAACCACCGGTACCCGCACATCGACCCAGCGCAGGAGCAGCCCGAGCTCACCAGGCTGGTCGAGCCGGCCGGGGCGGAGCCGTTCGTCCTGCATCCGGGGGAGTTCGTGCTGGCCTCCACCTATGAGGTGGTGAGCCTCCCGGACGACATCGCCGGCCGCCTGGAGGGCAAGGCGCTGGCGATCGACTCACCGATCCCGACTCCGGGCGGCTGGCGGCTCATGGGCGAGCTGCGGGTGGGCGACCAGGTCTTCGACGAGGAGGGCCGCCCGACCACGATCGTCGGCGCGACCCCGGTCATCCTCGGCCGACCGTGCCGGGAGGTGGTGTTCGACGATGGCCAGTCCCTGATCGCCGACTCGTCCCACGGCTGGGTGACCCGCACCAGGTCGCAGCGCCGCGGTGGCAGGCCGGGATCGGTCCGCACCACCGAGGAGATCGCCGCGTCGCTGCGGGCCGGGAACGAGTGGAACCACCGTCTCGACCTGGCCGGGCCCGTGCGCTACCCGGAGCAGCCGCTGCCCGCCGACCCGTACCTGCTCGGGACGCGGCTGGGAGCGAGCGCCGGGGCCGACCCGGCGAGCCGGCCCGGCGGCCGCCCGGTTCCCGGGATCTACCTGAGGTCCTCGGTCGCGCAGCGCAGCGCGCTGCTGCGCGGCCTGCTGGAGGCGGGCGGGCACGCCGGCGAGGGTGGTCGCCTGGAGTTCGTCACCGCGGACCAGTGTCTCGCAGATGCGGTCGCCGAGCTCGCCGCCGGGCTAAGCTGCCGTCCCATGATCCGGAAGACGACAATGACCCGCCACGGCGTGGAACTGCGCCCGGCCTACCGGGTGAGGTTCACCCGGCCGGGCGGCGCGCGGCGCTCGCGGGCCGTCGTCGCCGTCCGGGAGACTGGCCCGCGCCCGGTGCGCTGCATCCAGGTCGCCAGCCCGGCCGGGCAGTTCCTGGCCGGTCCGGGCTTCATCCCGACCCACAACTCCAGCCTGGGCCGGCTGGGCCTGCTCACCCATTCCACCGCCGGCTGGATCGACCCCGGCTTCTCCGGACACGTGACGCTGGAACTCTCCAACGTCGCCACGCTGCCGATCAAGCTATGGCCGGGGATGAAGATCGGTCAGCTGTGCCTGTTCCGGTGCAGCTCACCGGCCGAGCATCCGTACGGGTCGCCGGTGTACGGCTCCCGCTATCAGGACCAGCGCGGGCCCACCCCGTCACGGTCCCACCTGAACTTCTACCGGGCCGATGTCTGACCGCGATTTCACGGCGTCGTTACAGCGCCGAATTATCTCGGCAACCGTCCGGTTGAACAGTCGACTGATAAGCGTTAACGGACGGAGTGTTCCGTATGCCCCTCTGGAGAATCCGGATCGCGGTGCCCGACGATCCGGGCAGCCGCTCCGCGCTGGACAGCGTGCTGGCCGCCCAGCCGGCCGCCCGCCTGCGCGAGGTACCTGGCCGCAACGGCACATCGACCAAAACCGGCGAGATCACGGTCGAGCTGCCCCAAGACGACGGCCTGGTCAGCGTGCTCTCGGCGCTGCACCAGATCAGCCCCCAGGTGTTCGTGAGCCGCGCCGACATGCCGGAACCCACGTCCTGAGCCCCGGGTAAACCCCCGGCCACGGATCTTTCGCGTTACCGCCGGCCGGTACTGGGCAGTAACCCAAGTACCACCCAGCCGACGACCAGCCGACGAGGAGGATCCGTGAGCGATCACCAGGAGCCAGGTCGAGGCGTCAAGGTCACCGAGTCCGAGGCCCGTCGGGTCGCCGAGCAGGCCAGGGAATCCGAGTGGGCGCTGCCCAGCTTCGGAAAGCAGCTGTTCCTCGGCGACTTCCAGCTCGGCCTGATCAGCCCCCATCCCCGGCCCAGCGACGAGTCCGTCCGCCGCGGCGAGGAGTTCTGCGCCCGTCTGCGCGACTTCTGCGAGACATCCCTGAACGGCCCGCTGATCGAGCGGGAAGCCAGGATTCCCGATGAAGCTGTCAAGGGTCTGGCGGCACTCGGTGCGTTCGGAATGAAAATCCCGATTTCCTACGGCGGACTCGGGCTCTCCCACCTGTACTACAACCGGGCGCTGATGATCGCCGGATCGGTCTCGCCCGCCGTGTCCGCGCTGCTGTCCGCGCATCAGTCGATCGGCGTCCCGCAGCCCGTGGCGCTGTTCGGGACCGAGCAGCAGAAGCGGGAGTTCCTGCCGCGGTGCGCCAGCGGCGAGATCAGCGCGTTCCTGCTGACCGAGCCGGACGTCGGCTCCGACCCGGCCCGGCTGAGCACCACCGCGGTCCCGTCCGCCGACGGCGGCGAGTACCTGCTCAACGGCGTCAAACTGTGGACCACCAACGGCGTGATCGCCGACCTGCTGGTGGTGATGGCCCGGGTGCCCCGCAGCGACGGGCACCGCGGCGGCATCACGGCATTCGTGGTGGACGGCGCCTCGGAGGGGATCACGGTCGAGCAGCGCAACAGCTTCATGGGCCTGCGCGGGCTGGAGAACGGCGTGACCAGGTTCCACGAGGTCCGGGTCCCGGCCGCCAACCGGATCGGCCAGGAAGGCCAGGGCCTGAAGATCGCGCTCACCACGCTGAACACCGGCCGGCTCTCGCTGCCCGCCAGCTGCGCGGCGATGGGGAAGCTGGCGCTGAAGGTCGCGCGGGAGTGGTCCGGCGAGCGGGTCCAGTGGGGCCGGCCGGTGGCCGAGCACGAGGCGATCGCCAAGAAGATCGCGTTCATCGGTGCCACCGGCTACGCGCTCGAAGCCGTCGTCGAGCTGTCCAGCCAGCTGGCCGACGACCGGCGCCGCGACATCCGGATCGAGGCCGCCCTGGCCAAGCTCTGGTGCTCGGAGATGGCGTTCAAGATCGCCGACGAGCTGGTGCAGATCCGAGGCGGGCGCGGCTACGAGACCGCGGCGTCGCAGGCCGCGCGCGGCGAGCGGGGGGTGCCCGCCGAGCAGATGCTGCGCGACCTGCGGATCAACCGGATCTTCGAGGGATCCACGGAGATCATGCACCTGTTCATCGCGCGGGAGGCCGTGGACGCGCATCTGGCAGCGGCGGGCCAGATGATCGAGCCCGG
>JASIJN010000089.1 GCA_030050125.1 Streptosporangiaceae bacterium
TGATCTGGTACGGAGCGGCCAGCGCCCGCGGCCCGTCCCGCCGGGCCAGGGCCTTGTCCACCGCCGCCGCCAGCCGGCCGGCCTTGGCCGCCTCCTTCTCCTCCCGGCCATCGGCGAACCTGGGCAGGATCTCCCGGGCGAACAGCTCGATGCTCTCGCAGATGTGGTCGTGACGGTTGTTTCCGGCCTGCAGCACGAATATCACCTGGTCCACCCCGGCCGCCTCGTACCGGGCGATCAGGTCGCTGACCTGGCCGGGCGTGCCGATCGCGCCGCGCAGCGAGCCCATGCCCGCCTCCAGCAGGCGCACCGCGAGCGGCTGCGCGCTGGCGCGCACGATCTGCCGGGCGAACCCGTGCCGGGCGCGGTCGTTCCCGAAGCTCTGCCACAGGTCGGTCCCGCCGACCAGGTGCTGGCCGCCGCCGTAGAAGTGGCCGAGCGAGTACGCGAAGAAGTGCGCGCCGTCGATGCCGCGGTCGATCGCGGTCTGCTCGTCCGGATGCAGCATCATCGGCAGCACCACGGCGACGTTCGGGTTGACCGCGAAGCCGCGCGGAACGCACTCCTCGGAGGCGATCAGGTCGTAGTACTCGGCGACCCACTGCGCCGCGTCCTGCGGCTCGGCGAACGAGAACGACAGCGCGCCGATCCCGCTGCGCGCCGCCAGGCGGATGGTCTCCCGGCGGCTGCAGGCCACCCAGAGCGGCGGGTGCGGCCGTTGCAGCGGCCGAGGCAGCACGTAGCGCGGCGGCATCGTGAGGAAGTCCCCGTCGTACCCGGCGAACGGCTGCTCGACGAACATCCGGGTCACCGCGTCGAGGGTCTCGGCCCACATGGCGCGCTTGGCCTCCCGGGGCACGCCGAAGCCGCCGAGCTCCGCGGCCGAGCTGGCCTCGCCGGTGCCGAACTCGACCCGCCCGTCGGACACCAGGTCCAGGGTCGCGACCCGCTCCGCGATCCGGGCCGGGTGATTCACCGAGGACGGAGCCTGGACAATGCCGTGACCCAGCCGGATCCGGCGGGTGCGCTGGCTCGCGGCGGCCAGGAACACCTCCGGCGCCGAGGAGTGGGAGTACTCCTCGAGGAAGTGGTGCTCCACCTCCCAGACGTAGTCGAGCCCGGACCGGTCGGCCAGCTCGATCTGCTCCAGCGCCTCGGAAAGCAGCCGGTGCTCCGATCCAGGCGCCCAGGGCCGGGGGAGCTGGTGCTCGTAGAAGATGCCGAACCGCATGTGGTCCTCCTCGACCCGGAGCCGCCCGGGGCCGCCGCCGGATGCGCCGATCAGCCCGTGGCCGCGGCCATCCGGTCCCTTGCCCTAGATGGGCGAGGTGTACCCCTGGAACCAGTGGATCTGCATCCAGGTGATCGCGGCCGTCCAGGCCCCGGTCACCTCCAGCAACCCGACCAGCACGAGCATCCCGCCGCCGATGCCGGTCACCAGCCGCGCGTGCCTGCGGGCGAACCCGAATACCCGCATGCCGCGCTGGAACGCCAGCGCCACGATCAGGAACGGGATGCCCAGGCCGAGACAGTAGATGAAGGCGAGGAACGCGCCCCGGGCCGCCGTGCCCGAGGTATAGGCCAGGGCCAGCACCGCGGTCAGGGTCGGGCCGATGCACGGGCTCCAGCTGAGCCCGAACATCACCCCGAGCAGCGGGGCGCCCGCCATCCCGGCCCGCGGGCGCAGCGACGGCCGCACGATCCGGCCCGCGAACGAGAACCGGTCGAGCGCGCCGGCGAACAGCAGGCCGAGCGCGATCGTCAGCGCGCCGAGCACCAGCGTCAGGCCCGCCTCGTGCGTCTTCAGCGTGGTCCCGAGCCGTCCCAGCGCCAGCCCGTACGAGGTGTACAGGGCCGAGAAGCCGAGCACGAACAGCGCGGTGCCCGCCACCACCCGGCTGCGCGGGGCGGAGGACGCCAGCACGGCGGCCGGCGCGGTCCCGCCCGCCGGCTGCGGCTCGGCCGGCGCCTGGGCGGTGGCTTGCTGGGCGGTGGCTTGCTGGGCGGTGGCTTGCTGTGCCCCGACCCCGGACATGCCGGTGACGTAGGAGAGGTAGCCGGGCACCAACGGCAGGCAGCACGGGGACAGGAACGTGACCGCCCCGGCCGCCGCCGCGACCGGCACGGCCAGTATGAGCGGCCCGGAACTCACCAGGCTGCCGACGCTCACGTTCCTCCCGCTGCGCAATCGCTGGCGCACCGCGTGCCCGGTGCCGGCGCGCCGATGCGCCCAAAATACCGCCCGGCGGCCCCGCCCGGGTCGCGACGTCCCGCCGGGCGGCATTCGGGGCGGCCGGGCATTGACTCGCCAGGTCCGGCCGCACGACGATGACCGCTATGCGTACCACACCACCGTTCCGCGCCGATCACGTCGGCAGTCTCCTGCGTCCCCCGCAGCTCCTGGCGGCCAGGGACGATTTCGCCTCCGGCCGCATCGACGCGGCGCAGCTGCGGGCCATCGAGGACGACGCGATCCGCGACGCGGTGGCGATGCAGGAGGACGTCGGCCTGCAGTCGGCCACCGACGGCGAGTTCCGCCGCGCGTCCTGGCACATGGACTTCATCTACCAGCTCGGCGGCGTCACCAAGTCGCCCGGCCACCTGGCCGTCAAGTTCCGCAACCCGGCGGGCAACATCGAGTTCACCCCGGCGGCGATGCAGGTCGACGGCAAGATCCGGCTGGAGCACACGATCTTCGAGAGCGACTTCCGCTACCTGCGGTCGGTGGTCGGGCCGGCCACGCCCAAGCTCACCATCCCGTCGCCGAACATGGTCCACTACCGCGGCGGCCCGGCCGCGATCGATCAGGCCGTCTACCCGGACATGGACGGATTCTGGGACGATCTGGCCGCGGCCTACGCCGACGAGGTCCGGCGGCTTGCCGACCTCGGCTGCCGGTACCTGCAGCTCGACGACACCAGCCTGGCCTACCTGAACGACCCGGCGCAGCGCGCCGAGATCGCCGAGCGCGGCGAGGACGCGGACCACCTGCACCTGCGCTACATAAGGCAGGTCAACGCCGCGATCGCGGGCAGGCCCGACGACATGACCGTGACCACGCACATGTGCCG
>JASIJN010000090.1 GCA_030050125.1 Streptosporangiaceae bacterium
GGTCACGTAGGTCTGCCGTGAGGCCGAGGTGGAGCCGCCGGAGCCGACCCTGGTGTCGGCCGGGGTGATCAGCACCTGGTCCACGCCGAGCTCGGTCCGGCAGATCTGCTGCTCGACCGTGACCAGGCCCTGGCCCACCTCGGCCGCGGCGGTGTGCACGGTCGCGACCGGCTCGCCCGCGATCACCTCGAGCCTGACCCGCGCGGTCGAGTAGTCGTCAAAGCCCTCGGAGAAGCCCACGTTCTTGTAGGCGACCGCGTACCCGACGCCGCGCACCACGCCCTCGCCGTGCGTGGTGTTGGCCACCCCGCCGGGCAGGCCGCGCAGGTCAGGTTCGCCGTTCCCGTTCCCGCCCCCGCGCGGCCCCGCCGGCAGCGGCATGTCCTGCACGCGGCGCAGCAGCTCCGCCACGGGCGCCGGGCTGTCCACGATCTGGCCGGTCGGGGCCTCGCCGCCCATGCTGATCGCGTTGCGGCAGCGCAGCGCGACCGGGTCCATGCCCAGCGCCGCGGCCAGCTTGTCCATCTGCGCCTCGTAGCCGAACGCGGTCTGCACCGAGCCGAACCCGCGCATCGCGCCGCACGGCGGGTTGTTGGTGTACACCCCGTAGCAGTCGACGTGCACGTTGGGCACCACGTACGGCCCGATGCCCATGGTCCCGGCGTTGCCGACCACGGCCGGCGTGCTCGAGGTGTAGGCGCCGCCGTCGAGGTAGATCTCCGCCTTGACGTAGACCAGCGTGCCGTCCCGGCGCGCGCCGTGCTCGAACCGCATCTGCGCCGGGTGCCGGTGCACGTGGCCGAAGAACGACTCCTGGCGGTTGTAGGCCATCTTGACCGGCTTGCCGGTGTGCAGCGCCAGCATGCACGCGTGAACGTGCATGGACAGGTCCTCGCGCCCGCCGAACGCGCCGCCCACCCCGGCCAGCACCAGCCGGACCTGCTCCGGCGGCAGGGCCAGCGCGGCGCAGATCTGCCGCTGGTCGACGTGCAGCCACTGGGTGGCCACGTACAGGTCGACCCCTCCGGCGCCGTCCGGCACCGCCAGCCCGGCCTCCGGGCCCAGGAACGCCTGGTCCTGCATCCCGATCTGGTAGCTGCCGGTCACCACCACGTCGGCGGCCGGCTCCGGGTCGCCCTTGCGGATCTTGAGGTGGCGGACCAGGTTGCCCCGCTCGTGCAGCCGGGGCGCGACGGGGTCGAGCGCCTGCCTGGCGTCGGTCACCGGGGTCAGCACCTCGTAGCCGACCGCGATCTTCTTCGCCGCCTGCCGGGCGATCTCCGGGTGGTCGGCCGCGACCAGCGCGACCGGCTCGCCCTGGTACCGGACCACGCCCTCGGCCAGCACCGGCTGGTCGGCTACCTCCAGGCCGGAGATGTTGCGCCCGGGGACGTCGTCGTGGGTGAGCACCGCGTACACGCCGCCGGTGGCCAGCGCCTCGCCGATCGCGATCGACCGGATCCTGGCGTAGGGGTGCGGGCTGCGCAGCGTCACCCCCCAGATCATGTCGTCCATCCACAGGTCGCTGCCGTAGGCGAACCGGCCGGTCACCTTCGGCGTCGCGTCGGGGCGCCGGGCGCTGGCCCCGACGCCGTCGATCTGGCGATGAGTGTGGCGCTGGTGTAGTTCGGTGTGACCGAGATTCACATTCATCCGTTTCATCCGTGCCGGGGTCCTGCGAGCGAGCCACCAGCGAGGGACTCGCTGGCCCGGAGGGCCGCCTGCGCGGTCTGCCCCTCGTCGACGGTCACCACGCGGTCCCGCTCGACCACAACCTGCCCGTTGACCAGCAGCAGCTCCAGTGGCGGCGGCGGGCCGAGCACCAGCGCCGCGACGGGATCGGCGATCCCCGCGTGGGGCAGCGTGTCGACCCGCCACAGCGCGAGGTCGGCGAGCTTGCCCGGCTCCAGCGAGCCGATCTCGGATTCCCGGCCCAGCACCCGGGCGCCGCCGAGCGTGCCGAGCTCCACCGCCTGGCGCACCGACATCGCCCCGGCACCGCCGACCGCCCTGGCCAGCAGCGCCGCCGCGCTGACCTCGCCGCGCAGCGACCTGGATTCGTTGGACGCCGCGCCGTCGACGCCGAGCCCGACCGGCACGCCCGCGTCCAGCAGCGCGCGGGTCCGGCAGATGCCCGCCCCCAGCCGGGCGTTGGACGTCGGACAGTGAGCGACGCCGGTGCCGGCCGCGGCCAGCCTGGCGATGGCGCGGTCGTCCAGGTGCACCCCGTGCGCCAGCCAGACGTCCGGGCCCAGCCAGCCGAGCGACTCCAGGTACTCGGCGGGCGTGCAGCCGAAGCGCTCGGCGCAGTACTCGTCCTCGTCGGAGGTCTCGGCCAGGTGAGTGTGCAGCCGGACGCCGCGCTCGCGAGCGAGCGCGGCGGACTCGGTGAGCAGGTCGCTGCTGACCGAGAACGGCGAGCACGGCGCGACGCCGATGCGCAGCATCGAGCCCGGCGACGGATCGTGGAACCGGTCGATGGCGGCCTGCGTGGCGGCCAGGATCGCCGCGGTGTCCTCGACCGCGCTGTCCGGCGGCAGGCCGCCGGAGCTGGCGCCCAGGTCCATGGACCCGCGGGTCGGGTGGAACCGCAGGCCCACCGAGGCGGCCGCCTCGACGGTCGCGCCGAGCACGTCGCCGCCGCCGCGCGGAAAAACGTAATGGTGATCCATCGTGGTCGTGCAGCCGCCCCGGGCCAGCCAGGCCAGGGCGGCGGTCGCGGCGGCGCGCACGGTGGCCTCGTCGATCCGGGCCCAGACCGGGTACAGCTCGGTCAGCCAGCCGAACAGGGGCGAGTCGACCGCCCGGCCCCTCGTCGCCCACTGGTAGAGGTGATCGTGGGTGTTGACCAGGCCCGGGGTGACCAGGCAGCCGCTGGCGTCGACCCGGCGGGCGGCGGCCAGGCGTTCCGGCGCCGGGCCCGGGCCGACCTCGGTGACCTGGTTCCCCTCGACGACGACGTACCCGTGCGGATGCTCCTCCCGCCGCGGGTTCATGGTCAGGACATGGCAGCCGCTGAGGACCAGGCCGGTCACGCGCGGTCCTGCCACCGGCCGGCGGCGAGCCGCACCGCGTCCAGGATCTTCTCGTAGCCCGTGCACCGGCACAGGTTGCCCGCGAGCGCCTCGCGGATCTCGGCGTCGGTCGGCTGACCGCCCCCGCGCAGCAGGTCGTGGGCGGCGATCAGCAGGCCCGGGGTGCAGAAGCCGCACTGCACGGCGCCCGCGTCGATGAACGCCTGCTGGACCGGGTGCAGGTCGTCGCCGCTGGCCAGGCCCTCGACCGTGACGATATGACGGCCCTGGGCCTGGCCGGCGCTGACCAGGCAGGCGCACACCGCGACGTCGTCCATGTACACCGTGCAGGAGCCGCATTCGCCCTGTTCACAGGCGTTCTTCGAGCCGGGCAGGCCCATCCGTTCGCGCAGCACATAGAGCAGGCTCTCGCCCGCCCAGACGTCGTCCGCCTGCCGCGTCTCGCCGTTGACGACCGCTGTGATCCGCATGCGCTCAGTCCCTCTCGCCGGCCTGGTACGAGTCCCAGGCCCAGGTCAGGGTACGCCTGGCCATCACGGCGAGGCCATGGAGCCGGTAGGCGGCGGTGCCCCGGACGTCGTCGATCGGGCTGGCCGCGGCCGCGACCCGGGCGCCGAACTCGCGGACCACCGCGCCGGGCAGGCCGGCTCGCGACTCCCACAGCCCGCCCTCGTCCAGGGCGCCGACCAGGAACGCCTCGGCCGCGGCCGCCCGCCTCGGAGTAGGCGCGGCCGAGCCGATGCCGGTCCCGACCGCGCGGCGCCCGGGGTCGAGGGCGACGGCGAACGAGGCCACCGCGATCACCATCGCGTTGCGCGTGCCGATCTTGCTGAACTGCTGCGGCCCGGCCGCGGCCGGGATCAGCACGGCCGCGATCAGCTCGTCGGGCTCCAAGGCGTTCCGCTTGACGCCGGTGAAGAAGCCGTCGGCCGGGATCCTGCGGGTGCCCCGGACCGAGGCGACCTCGATCGTGGCGCCGGACGCGAGCAGCGGCGGATGGCAGTCGCCGGCCGGCGACGCCGCGCCCAGGTTGCCGCCGACCGTGCCGCGGTTGCGGATCTGCGGCGAGCCGACGGTCCTGGCCGCCAGGGCCAGGCCGGGGAGCGGGCCCGCCAGCTCGGCGATCAGCCTGGTGTAGCTGACCCCCGCGCCGAGCCGTACCCAGCCGCCCTCGGCGGACCACTCGGCGAGCTCGGCGACCCGGTTGAGGTCGAGCAGTGCGGCCGGACGGCGGGCGTCGAAGTTCAGCTCCACCATGACGTCGGTGCCGCCCGCGACCGGCAGCGCCTCCGGCCGCTCGGCCTTGACCGCCAGCGCGTCCGCCCAGCTCGTCGGCTGCAGAAAATCCACTCGCTCCTTCTCCTCGCTCTCCCGGCTCCCGGCTCTCCCGGCTCCCGGTCCTCCCGGCTCCCGGCTCTCCCGGCTGCCGGTCCTCCCGGCCTGGTCCCGCCCGTCAGGCGAACTCGCTGGCTCCGGACCAAGCCGGGCCCTCCTCGTCACCCGCGTCGTCGCGCTGAACGGCGCACTGGATCAGGCCGTAGGGACGGTCCGCCGCGTGGAACACCTCGCCGGGGTTCTCGAGGCCGAACGGCGCCAGGTCGGCCAGGAAGTGATGCCGGTTCGGCGCGGACAGCCTGACCTCGGCCACGTCGTCGCGGGCCGTGAGCACTCCCTGGCCCATCTCCCACAGCGACTGCTGCAAGGCCAGGCTGTGCACGTCGGCGAACCGCTCCAGCAGGATCTGCCTGACCTGCGCGTAAGCCTGGTCCCAGCCGTCCGCGGGCGGCCAGGCCCGGTAGCGCCAGCGCGCGGTCAGCGAGGTGGCCAGGATCCGGTCGGTGGTCTCGGCCAGCGTGGTGTAGCGATCCTTCAGGAAGCCGGAGAACTCGGAGCCGGTGGTCTTCATCACGACCAGGCCGGCCAGGCCGCTGACCACCCAGGCGCGGCCGCCCTCCTCCGCCGTGACCGCCGTGGTGCGCACCTCGTCCGACGCCCGGGCGAACGTGTGCGGGTGCGGCCTGCCCGCCACGCTGACCCGCTCCCAGCGGTACTCCTCGACCTCGATCCTGGCCGCCCTGACCGGCCCGATGTCGGCCACGAAGTGGCGGGCAAGCTCCAGTGCGTAATCCTCGACCGCCCCGACGCCCTTTTCCTTGGCGTAGGCGAAGCA
This sequence comes from Streptosporangiaceae bacterium, assembly GCA_030050125.1. The sequence goes on from JASIJN010000090.1 coordinate 5,206, forward strand.
GGTGTTTTTCTGGCTGTCGGTCGGGAGCACGTTGGCCTGGTCGCCGCGGGCGTGCGCGGCGACGAAGTCGCCGCGCAGCAGCGTGGAGACGTTCAGGTCGCGGATCTCGTGCCGCTCGGTGTCCCGGTAGACCCGCACCACGCGGTTCTCCGCCTTGCCGTACTGGTTCGGGCCGAGCACTATCGCCATGATGTTAGCTCCCGCGGTAGGTGGAGTAGCCGAACGGGCTGAGCAGCAGCGGAACGTGGTAATGGGGGGCCTGGCCGTCGATGACGAAGGTGACCGACACCTCGGGGAAGAACGCCGGGCCTGGCGGGCCGGGCGAGACCGGTCCGGCGGGAGACGGGGCGTAAAGTCCGGCGAAATACTCGCCGGTGCCGAACGTGAGCCGGTAGGTCCCGGCCGGCAGCCGGCCCGGGCCGAGGACGCGGACGC
>JASIJN010000091.1 GCA_030050125.1 Streptosporangiaceae bacterium
ACCCGAAACGGCGCGCCTGCCCAAGCGAGCGTAAACCCCGGCGAACGCGGGCTGATGTCCGATGGATCCCTGGATGACCGGCCCGCTCACCGCCGGGCCGGGCGCGGAGTGACGCCATGCGATACCGTCGCCTGGTTCCCGGCGGGCCGGAGGTATCCGAGCTGGGGCTGACTTCGAGACCGCGGTACGCCTCGTCGGCGCAGGGACCATCCCGGCAGGCGCCCTGATCTCACGGATCGAGCCCCTGTCCCGCGCGGAGTCGGCTTTCGCGGCGCTGGAGCAAGGCGGCGCGGTCATGAAGATCCTCGTCGACTGCCAGCCCGGCCGGGAGGCAGGAGCTTGAGCCCTGACATCACGGCGCTGTTCGACCTGACTGGCTCCCTCGCCGTGGTCACCGGCGCGCGCCGGGGAATAGGCCTGGCCATCGCCGACGCGCTCGCCGGAGCCGGGGCGGACATCGTGGCGGTGAGCGCCCACATGGAGCCGGACGGGGGAGCGGTAGCCCGCACCGTGCGCGCGCGCGGCCGCGACTGCACCGTGCTGCGGGCCGACTTCTCCGACCCGGCCGCCGTCGCAGCCCTCGCAGGGCGGCTCGCCGGATGGCCGAGGCCGGTGGACATCCTGGTCAACAACGCCGGGACTATCGCCCGCACCCCAGCCGTCCGGCATACCGACGCCGACTGGGACCGGGTGCTCCAGGTCGACCTCAGCAGCCAGTTCGTGCTCGCCAGGGAAGTCGGGAGGGCCATGCTCGAGCGCGGGCACGGGAAGATACTGTTCACCGCCTCGCTGCTGAGCTTCCAGGGAGGCATCAACGTGCCTGGCTACACCGCTGCGAAATCGGGGCGTCGCCGGGCTCACCCGTGCCCTGGCCAACGAATGGGCAGCGGGCGGCGTCAACGCTCGGCCCTACTTGATTTAGCTGCTTTCCCGCAATGCGGCGCGGCCTTGGATCAAGGCGAGCGTGGCGCTTGCGGCCTGGCTGGCGGCACGGTCAATGGCGTCCGGATCGGGTGGTTCGGGTTGGTCGGTGAGCAGCGCCGCATAGCCATGCGCGGTGGCCTCGATGGCGTCGGCGAGTTGTTCTGCGGCATCGGGGTCTGCGGGGCACAGTTCTGCGACGCTGGCGCTGAGTATGCCCTCGACGTCCTCGTAGGCCTGCCGCAGTTCCGGGTAGCGGCTCTTCTTGTCAAGGCCGAAGCCGAACACGACGCTGAACAGCGCGCGTTGTTCTGCGGCGAACCGGACATAGCCGCCGGCCATCGCCGCCAGCCGCCGCTGCGGCGGATCCGCCTCGGATGCCTGCGCGGCCAGCGCCTGCCCGAATGCGCGCAGCGCGCGCACGGCGACGGCGGCAAGCAGCTCATCCCGGTCGGCGAAGTGCCGGTATGGCGCGGCGACGGTCACCCCGGCGCGGCGGCTCAGCTCGGCAACCGAGAAGCCGCGTACCCCGCGCTCGGCGATCAACTCGACGGCCTCGTCGATGAGCGCGGCCCTCAGGTCGCCGTGGTGGTAGCGCCTTGACTGCGCAGCCGACATCTCTGCCCGCCAGCCTTAGGAGACGGGCAGGTGATCGCGCCAGGAGTGACGCGGTTCGTAGCCGATCGCCTGCCGGGCCCGGTCGATGGCCAGCAGCGTGCCGAACTCCCCCACCTCGCGAGTGAGCGGGACACCGGGGAAGACCTCGGCGAGCAGCGCCGCCGACGGGCGGTTCATGACAGTATCCGCCGCGGCAATGATGAAGCTCGGGCTGCCCGCCACAGCCTCCGCGGGCGCCTCGAGGGCCAGGCGGCAGGCCGCCGCCACGTCCCGGACATCCACATACCCCCACAGGTTCCACTTGCGCGCGTGCGGATCCGCCCAAACCGAGGGAAACTCCTGGTAGTCACCCGGGACCATGATGTTGGAAAAGCGCAGCGCGACAAACGGTATCCCCGACCACCGCGCGATGTGGCCCGCGATGGTCTCGCTCGCCACCTTCGCCAGCGCGTACGTGACCGTGGGCGTCGGGTAGTGATCCTCGTCCACCGGGGCGTACCGCGGCGCCAGCCCCTCGGCTTCCAGGAACGGCATCTCCTCCGGGCTCATGCCGAACGGCAGGCCCAGCGTGGTCTCGCTGGACGCCCACACCACCCGGCTGACCCCGACGCGCGCCGCGGCGTGGAAAACGTTGAAGTTCATCGCCATGTTGGCGTTGAAGGTGACCGCCGCCGTGCAGATACCAGGTGCCGGGATGTTGGCCAGGTGAATTACAGCAGAAGCGCCCCGCAACGCCTCCAGCGCCTGCCCGTAGTCGGTCAGGTCAGCGCGCAGCGTGCCGGCCTCCAGTTCCTCCCTGGTGGCCGCGATGTCGGTCGCCGCCACCTGGTAGCCGTGCTCGGCCAGTTCCCGTGCCACGGCCCGGCCTGCCTGCCCGCTCGCTCCCGTCACGCAGATCCGCTGCGCCGTCGCTGCTCCCATGCCAGCCGCCTCTCTCGCGATTTCCAATGTAAGAGGAACTTACAATGTACTATACTATTACTTCTCCGGCGGCCGCCTGCCGCCGTGCACAAACGCCACTTCGGGCGCAGTGCGGCGTGTTCGTGGTCGCTGGGTTTGGAGAGTCTCAACCGTGACGCACTCGATAACGGTGTCGCGGCCGGGTGCCGTGTCCGGAACGGAGAAGGTGAGAGACGGCGGTGACTCAGCGCACAGAGGGAGCGGCCATTCGCTTCGACGCCGTGCTGTCCACGATCGACACATCGGCTGTGTTGCGGTTGCCTGAGACGGCGAGCAAGGACCTGCCCTCGCGCGGGCAGGTGGCCGTCCGCGGAACGATCAACGGCGTGGAGTTCCGGACGGTGCTCGAACCAGACGGGAATTCTGGGCGCTGCCCCGCAGGAGATCCAGGACCTGTGGAACGAGATCACCCCGATGGCGCGCCGGGAATGGGTGCGCTGGGTTAACGCCACGAAGAACCCAGACACGCGCAGACGACGGGTCGACGTGAGCCAGCGGGCGCCCGGCGCACAGATCGACCTGATCGGTATGCCCTGGCTGATGATCGGCGAGAGGACGTGAGCCCACGCGACGGCATGCTCGCCCAGGTCGTCGTCATGGCCGATCCGGAAGGCAACGAGTTCTGCGCCGAGCCGGGGCCCGTGGCTCGAGCGATCACGGGGCCAGCGGCTTTGCACCGGGCCGGGCAGTGGTGTCAGGAGTGGCCGAGCATGGCGGTGCCGTGATCTGCCGGGTCCGGGCTGAGGAAGAACTGGGCGGCGCCGGCGACCAGCTCATCAATGCTGATCTTGCCGTCGTGGTCGGTGTCAAGGCGGTCGAACCCGGCGAGCGCGATCTCGGCGGCGACGCCGCCCGCGGCCAGAAACGCGGCGTACTCGGCTGGTTCGATGTACCCGTCGCCGTCGGTGTCCAGCGCTTTGGCCTCGGCGGCGACGAACCGGCCGATCTGCTGCTGAAAGAAGGCGGCGGGGTCGCCGCGGCCCGAGATGTGAGCGGCGACGAACGCCGCGCGGCTGATCCGTCCGCCGGCGTCGGCCTCGGCGGCCAGCTGTTCCCACCAGGATGCCCAGATACCGGTGAGCTGCGTTCCCTTCGCCGTGCCGGCCAGGCCGAGCTGATCGCAGGCCAGTGCGGCCATCCGGCTGACGTCGGCCGCGGTGATCAGGCCGTCGGCATCGGTGTCCAGCGCGTCGAAGATCGCCCCGATATTGCGTTCCCGTAGATCACCAGCAGGATTCATGATCTCCTCCGGGTTCAGTCACCGTGAATTGGCATGCCCACGACCATTGTGCGTCAGGGCGACGGCCGGGCACCGGGCGGCGGCGCGGCGCTGCCGCCGGCTGCTGCCTTGGCGCGTAACGGATGGCTCCGGGGCGGCGTTGCACCGGCCGGTTCAGGGGCGGAACGGCGCGGCGGCGTTGACACCTCCGCGCGTGACCGGCTCACCACCCTCGACAGCAAGACGATCCGCTGACCGGCATCGCGGCTCGGGAACCGCCGAGCTGTGGCCGGGCGGCGTCTGGCCGCAGCGATGCGGCAGGCGCTCAGGAACGCGCTCAGCCCGCCCTCGTGCTGTCGCACGACCACAGGCGGCCCACCGGGGCGCCGCATTCGTTTCCCAGCCCCGATCCGGGAACCCAGCGTGTCACGGCCGGACCGGAGACGGCAACGGAAACGGAAAACGGGCCAGAGGCTGGGCCCCGGCCCGTTCCGCGTCATCCTGACGGCCGTCTAGCCGCCATTGGCAGCCTGCTGGTCACGCTGCCGCGAGGCACATTGCGACTGACTCGAACGTGGTGCCCAGGTCGGAGACCTTGACCCGCCAGGCGTTGCTGCTGGTCGGCTTGCCGACCGGGATGCTCCAGGTCTGCCCGATGCTGAAGACCACCTGGCCGCCGCCGACCAGAAGGTCCGTCGTGCCACATGACGCCTCTACGGCCGCATCCCCGGTCGCCGGAGCGGTCGCCTGCGTGTCGACGGCGTTGACCGTCAGCGCGGTTACGGGCTGGGAGTTCGTAGTCCCCAGGCATACCGCGAACGAGTTGAACGTCACCGCGACCGGCTCCTCGTTGTCGATCTCGGCAGTCCAGGTGCTGGTGGCAGTTGGCGCGTTGAGGTAGACGCTCCAGTGACTGTCGATGTCGTACACGGTGTAGCCGCCACCTGTAAGCAGGTCACCGGCTGGGCAGGTGGCGTCGGCCTCGCTGGTTTCGATGCTTGGCGCGGTGATCTGCGTCTGGACCACCTGCGTGGTGTATCCGCTCAGGCCGGTAGTCCCGGCCACCGACTTCGCGCAGACCGCGTACGCGGAGAAGTTCAACGCCAGGGTGGCGCTGAGGTTGATGGGCTCGACCAGCCATCCGGTGCCGCCCGCCCCGGGTGCGTCGACATAGATCCGCCAGTCGGGATCCGTGCTGCTGGTGTGGTAGCCGCCACCGACAAGAAGCTCACCGGCGGGACAATTCGCCTCGGCTTCGCCGGTTTCGGCCGCCGCCGCCGTTGCAGAAGCGACGACGATGTGCGTCGTGATGTTGTCGACGCTGACTGGTCCCGCGAGGGCCGGACTGCCTGCGATCACGGCACTGGCGATCCCGAGTCCGACCGCGGCTACGCATGCCGCAATACGATGTCTGTGCATGTGGTGACTCCCCGCTCAAGGGTGGCCAAACTCCGATAAAGGCGTACCGGCCGCCAGGCTAACATCCGGAACTCCAGCCCCATGCCTTCATCGGAGAAGGTCACCAGATGGCGCCCGGCGGCTGCGTCCTTTCGTGCCAGTTGGCAATATTTCGCCGGCAAATCATGTGGTCAGGCAGCCGGCCGGATGGTGACGTGGTGGCCGAGGGCTTCGAATGGTTCACGCGGACACGGGCGGCCTGTCCCGGCTGACGGCGTCGAGCAGCAGTTCCGCGGCCACCGTCGCCCCGTCGGTGCGGATCAGGCCGGCCACGGCCTTGGCTCGTGCTCGAATCCTGGGAGTCAGGGCCGTTGTGAGCGCGGCTGAAAGGGACTCGATGGTCAGCGCCTGAACGTCATGGGTCACGCCGATGCCCAGGTCGGCCACGCGGCGGGCAAAGTACGGCTGGTCGTCCCATTGGGGCACTACCACCTGGGGCGCGCCGGCCCGGGTGGCGGTCGTCGTGGTGCCCGCGCCGCCGTGGTGCACGACGGCGGCTACCCGGCCGAACAGTGCCTGCTGGTTCACCTCGCCGACGGCGAAGCAGTCGTCCCCGTCGTCGACCAGGGCCAGGTCGGCCCAGCCGCGGGCGACGAGTGCGCGGCGGCCCTGCGAGCGGATCGCCCCGATGGCCACCCGGGCGATGTCATGCGGCGCGGGCATGCTGCCGAAGCCCAGGTACACCGGTGGCGGGCCGGCGTCCAGGAACGCCTCCAGTTCTGCCGGGAGCGGGCGCTCGTCGGGGAAGATCCAGGCCCCGGTCTGCACCACGTCGAGGTCCGCCGGCTCCGGCCAGGGGGCCAGGACCGGGTCCGCCGCCAGCCACGGGTGGTCGCCGAGAAGGTAGTCACGGACGTTGTCCACCGGTCGCAGGCCGTTCGCTACCCGGTTCGTGTTGAGCGCTTCGCCGAACACCGCGTTATAGCTCTGGGCGTTCAGGTCCCACAGCACCCGGTTGTCAGTGACCTCGGGCGGCAATGGCCAGCCCGGCAGCGGGGTCGGCGGGTGGTGCGGCGACGGCAGGAAGATCGGGCAGTAGTGCACGTGCACGCAGTGGATGCCCAGTTTCTCGGCCACCGACCGCGCGCCGACCGCGGCCGGTATCACGCCGCTGGCCACAAGCGCATCGCATCCTTCGGCGGCCACGCCGACCTTGTCGAACCAGGTGGCGATCAACTTGGCCGCGCGCCGGGGCATTTCATCCTCCGACGGCAGCGTCGCCCCGTGCACCAGCGCACGCAGTGACTCTCCGGCCGGCATCAGCGGCACGCCGACCTCGGCCATCCGCTCCGCGCAGTCCGGCGGCGCGGACACCACCACCTCCGCGCCGAGTGCCTGCAGCCGTACCCCGAGGGCCATCAGCGGTTCGACACCTCCGCGCGAGTCATAGGTCGACAACAGCACGCGCACTTCTCGTCCCCATTCCGTAGGTTCCGGTTCCGGCCTGCGCCCGGGGTGGCTCCAGGCTTCGCCGTCGCTTGTCGAGTCGCCGGGACGGCCGGTGCGGCGCTGGCAGGCACGGCTGTTACCCCGATTCCCCCGCGAGTGCCAGGCCGGGCGAGGCGGCACAGGCTGGCATTAGCCAGCGGAGTCGTAATATCAACGGGCCGACTCCCTTCATGGGGGTAACGGGGCGTAACGGTGGACTTGCGGTAATTCGCCCGTTGTCCGTGCTCATCCCTGGCTGGGAATGCGTGCGGGGAAACAGTAGCCAGACGGGGACGAGTTGCTAAGTTCTGCGGTCTCAGGCGTCGACGGCTACCTCCGGGGCCGCGGCCGGACCTCCGGCGGCCGTGGCCAGCGGTCGCACAGCGAGCGTCGCGACCACCACGCAGGCGGCGAAGACCGCCCAGCCCGCCGTGCCGTGATTGATCACCCCGGCCGTCACGATCACGGGGCCGACGACGTACTGCATACCGGTGCCGAGGTTGAACGTGGTCAGGTACTCGGCCCGGCCCTCCTCTGGAGCCAGAGCATAGGAGATGCCCCAGGCGCCAGCGGACTGCAAGAGCTCGGCGCCGGTCATGACGACCACGCCGAGGATCAGTACCGCCACGACCACATCGGCCTGGTGGATATGCCCCGTGGCCAGGAAGATGAGGCAGCATGCGGCCAGCGCTGTTCCGCCGCGCTGCAGAGCCGTGATGCCGCCGGTCAGGGTGTCGGCGCCCCTTGACGCCCGCACCTGGCCGAGCATCGCGACGATAGTGTTCACCGCCAGCAGGATGCCGACCAGCGCGCGGGGGGCAGTGGTGTGCAGGGTCACCCATAACGGGATGCCCACGCTGAGCAGGGAGATATGCAGGCTTAGCACACCGTTGATCCCGGCCACGGCCAGGTGCCGCGGGTTTCGCAGGTGACGCAGTCGCAACGGCGCGCGCCGGGCCGACCCGGTCTGGCTTTCCGTTGCCGGGGCCGCGGCCAGCAACCCCGCCGCGACGAGGCAGAAAAAGGCATTGCCGAGCACGATTATCGAGAATCCGGTGCGCGTACCGTAGCCGATGGCGGCGGTGGCGGCTAGGGCGCCAAGCGAGTATCCCGCGTTGTAAACGACGCGGGTGCGGGCCATCATCGCCACCCGGGCTTCGACGCCGACCATGCGCTCGACGAGAGCCTGGTAGACCGGTGTGAGTGCCTGCTGACCGACGCCAATCATCGCGACGGCCACCAGGAACTGCCAGTACGAGCCGACGAGGAACAGCACGCCGAAGCTCAGCGCGCGCCAGATATGGAGCAGCACGAGGACCTGGCGCGGGCCGTGGCGATCCGCCAGCCAGCCGAGGACAGGCTGGCAGATCAGGCCGAGAAGGGCGCCGACGGACAGGCCGACGCCGACCTGGGTGGCGTCGAGGTGCAGGACAATGACGAAGAATACGGCCGACCCGGCGAGATACAGGCCGGTGCCGGTGCTGTCGATGAGGCCGATGCCGAGGAGGGTGCGGGCGCCGCGGATGGAGGCGACGGGACCCAGGAGGAAGGCGGAGAGGCGGCCGGACCCGGATCCGGAGGTGGTCATCGGAAATTCACAGTCATGTCGTCCGCCGGCCGGGTTCGGGATCGAAGGTTGGACGGAAGGTCGCGTCGATGGACTTCGCGATGTCCTCCAGGGCGGCGTGGTCGGGAGCGCGCCCGTAGACGATCCCGAGATGGCTCTGCGTCCCGTCCCGCCAGGAGTATGTCCGGCCGGCGGTCGCATGGACGTCCACGTGCTCGACGCCGGGCAGCGTTTCGAGCTCATCGGCTCCGGTGACCGCACGGAGCGTCCCGCCACCGTCGGCCGGCACCGCCAGGAAGTACTGATAGGTGACGCCACTGAACCGGGGCTGGAGCTCGCCGTGCGGCGGGCTGCCCAGCGCGGCGTCGATCGCGAGCTGGACCAGGCTGATGCCGGCGGCCCGCTTGAGGATCTCCGGGATATAGCCGCCGACGCGGCCGTTGACCTCGATGATCCGCGGACCATCAGGCGTCAGCTTTATCTCGGTGTGAGTGACGCCACTGCGCACGCCGAGCGCCTTGATCGCGGCCGCCTCAACCGCCAGAACCGCGGCCTGATCCTTCGCGCTCAGCGAGCAGGGCAGCAGCATCCCGGTCTCGCGGAACGGGTCGGCCAGCCGGAACTTGCCGGTCACGCAGATCTGAGTCGAACCTTCCTCCGTATGCACGGACTCGACCGACACGTAGTCGCCGAAGAACTGCCCGGCGACGCTCGGGTCGCCCCGCAGCAGTTCCTCCGCGACGAACTCGCAATCACCCGGCAGGGCACTGATGACCGCTTCGGCCTCGGCGGCCGTGGTGACCCGGTAGGTGTCCTTGCTTCCCGCCCCGCTGCGTGGCTTCACCACGGCAGGCAAGCCGACGGCCTCGATAGCGGCGCGCGGATCCGGCGACAGCGACCGGAAGCGGATGGCGTCGGCCCCCGCATCCGCGAGCGCCCTGCGCTGTGCGATCTTGTCGGTAAGCAGCACCACGGTTTCCAGCGAGTGCCCGCGCAGCCCGAGAGCCTTGGCCAACCGCGCGGTCTCGAGCAGCTGATACTCACTGAACGTGACGACGCCGACCGGCTGGTGCCCGGCTACGGCCTGGATCCGTCCCGCGTCGTCCAGCCCGGTCACATCGCACAGCGCGCCGAACGCCGCCAAGCGGGACCATACCTCGGCGACATGCGGCCGGTCCCGGTCGCCGACGAACAGCAGGTCGCAGCTTCGCCCGGCGGCGGCGCGGATGGTCGAGCCGGATACCGAGCCGTAGTCGTAGACGACTGCCAGCAGCGGCCGCGATGGAGCTGTCATGCCAGGACTTCCCGCATCTTGATAGGCAGCGGCAGCACCATGCACCCGTCTCGGCAGAAGGTTTTATGCAAGAGAAAACCGAGTGTGCGCATGTCGCGATGACATATGTCACGACATACCACTATGACCTCGCGGTTCATGCCAACCCAAGGCGCAAAATGATTATGGTGATTGTAGCATAGATTTCCTAGTTCGGCACCTATCCCGGCGGCCACACTTTCTTTACTGAATTATCCAATTGCCGGAAAGGCGCATTGATCGAGCGTGCCTCGACCGTTCCTCGACGCCGCTGACGGGCGGGGTCCCGCGTTGTGATCACGCACGCGCCTGACTGCGTGGCCGGGAGCCCTGCCGTTCGTAATCCCGCAAGATCTCCACCAGCCGCCCAGCGCCTTCACGGCAAGGATCGACAACCGGGAGCCCAGTCTGAGACTCAAGCTTCTCCGCTTCCCGCCGGAACTCTAGCTCACCGAAGCCGGCGCTGTTCACGCTGATGGCGGCCACCTTCGCCGGCCTCTCGAAAACGGTGAGCTCCTCATTCATTCGGATGAGTTCCTTAATGGGGATTATGGGGGTGTCCCAGACCTTTATCCGCTCGAGTCCCAAGCGGTGGCAGAAGACCATAACGTGCGGCAGCGCGCCATGCAGAATAGCCAGCGCCACTCCGCTAAAACCTATGTGGTTGAGCGATCCCTGGCCTTCCACGACCACCCAGTCGTTACCCGCCGCGGTCTCCATGACCACTTTTTCCACAGCGCCTGCCATGAAGTCGCCCGGCACACCGTCGACGGCCACCCCGTGCCCGGAGATGATCATGCCGCTCTGGCCTGTGGCCGCGAACCCGGTCTTGATCCCGCGGCGGTTCGCCTCGAAGTAGATCTCGAGAGACGTGGTCTTCTTGCCGATGTTGGAGTCGCTGCCGCACACGTGGATGATCCAGGTGTCGAGTCCCAGCGTGCGCGCCTTGTTGAGCGGCACCGCCGGCGGATCCTTGGTCTCCCAGATGGTGATGTCGTTCTCACGGGCCGCGCGTGCCAGGTCGGGGTCGGCGAGCAGGCGGTAATGGATGCAGTTGATGATGTGCAGCTTGTGCCGCATGGCCGCCAGGAGATGCTGTTTCCAGCCCGGCGGCAGGTCGGCCGAGTGCAGCCCCTTGCCGATGATGAGGACCTCTGGCTGCGAGTGCAGGGCATCTTCGACGCTGGCGACGATGGGAATGGGGCCGCCATAGCCGATGATGTCCTGCACCGTTTGTCCGGCCTTCGTGCTGTCGATGACCGCGACGCAGTTGTCGGACCGGTAGCGGATGAGGGACGCCGCGATCTTGCTGGTGAACAGGCCGAAACAGTCCTCGGCGAATAGGATGAACTTCTTGTTTGCCAGTTCGGCGTGCTGCAACTGCCCCATGTTCTCCCTCGGCGATTCCGCTGGTTCGGTTCTACGTGGTCTCCGCGACCGGCACGGCCGTCAGTCGGTACTTCGTGAGCGCGCTGTGCATGGCGCCCACAATTTGTTCTGGTGTTCCTCCACGGAAGAGGAAACGGCCTCCCTGAAGCGTGGCGTACCCGCCGGTTTGCCGCAGGACTTCCCCCGGCCCGGGAATCAGCTCGCGGTAAAGGAGCGGAACCTTCCCGAGCAGGGAGGTGGAACTGACAACCCTCTGCGGCAGCGGCTTCGGGCGGGGAATCATCAGCCATCCCCCGCTCTCGGCGAAGGCAGGCCAGTGCGGCCGCACAAGATTACCCAGCATCACATCGGTCCACAGGCTGAACAGGTTCACGCCGTACAGGTCGCGGATGACGTAGGGGACATCGGCCCCTGGCACGCGTGCCCCGATTTCCAGGAACACGAGCTCCCGTCCGGTGTCGAAGAACTCGAGATGAAAGGCGGACCCCTTCAGATCCAGGGCCGAAAGACAGCGGAGGGCGAAGCGCTCGCATTCGGAGCGCACCCCAGGGTCAGTCTGGACGACAGAGCCGAACGGCTCGCCAAGCTCGAAATCGAGGCCGTTGGATATGTAACGCGAAATGCAGATAAAAAGACACTCGCCACTGGCGCTCACGACGCCGTCGGCGTGCATCAGGTCCCCCGTGATGTACTGCTCGATCTCGTGCTTGTCCAGGTCCGGCATCGCGCAGAGGGCACGCAGATCCTTGGCCGAGGTGACCTTGCGCACGCCCTGGCTGGAAGCGCCGCGTGCGGGCTTGAAGATCAAGGGGAAGCCAAGTGACCCAGCGTCGGACATCACCTGCTCCGGCGACCGGCAGGGCGCCCATCGCGGCACGGGGACGCCTGCCATGGCGAGGATCGTCTTCATGACGGTCTTGTCGCGGAAGCGATCCACCTCCGATGGTTTGGGCCCTGGGATCCCATGCTGCTCGCGGATGGCGGCTGCGACATCGAGGAGATATTCGGAAAATGCGATGACATAATTAGACGGGCCGTTTTCGGAAACTATTTTTCCGACCACTTCCAATACGTTGTCCGATTGCGCGAAGTCCACGATGGAGTGCACATCTTCAGCACCCCGCGGCACGCCTGTCTGCCCGGCCAAATCACAGATGTAGGTCACGTGATATCGCTCGTGGTCGATGACGTCCTCGGGCCGGGCCAGCTCGTTGTCCCATCGCTGGCTGTCGCGGTATTGAGGCCAGCGGTTCAAAAGGAGTATGTTGCTGGGCATGAGGGACGTTCTCCTCATAGAAATTAGAGCTATTCCGAAGCAATGCCTCGAGCTGGCACCGAGTCGGCCAGCGCTCATGAGATTCGTGAGGAACTCTTCGACCTCAGTCACGATTTCACCAAGTATGACACTTCACCGCTGTGGCCAGAATAGGACCAAAGTCCCAGCCGGGGCTTCTTGGCCATCGGTGACTGACGTTGCGTAATCGTTTCTTACTCGCTGGCACCCCGCCCGCTGGTTTCCTCATCGGCCACGAGTCATCTCGGCCAGGCCCGGCCTGAACCGGTGCCTGCCCGTTACCCTCGGCGGGCCGCTCCGCACCGCCGCCGCCATCAAAGGCCGAGGAAGACCTGGACGGCAAGTGGCCGCCCCGCGGCATCCTCACCCCATCGGGCTACGACCACCGCGGAACCCCGGTCCTCGGCGCCAGGGGCAGTTCGGCGAGAGCCCAGGCCAGCGGTGTGCGGCCTGCCACCTCGGCGGCGGTCGCTGCCAGGTGCGGGACGGTCTCCCAGGAGGTCGGAAACATGCGGCGAATACCATCAAATGGTCATAATTGGACAAGCTTCAAGATCAGCGACAGATCCCGTTAAGCTAACGGAAGTGTTGGGCCTACCGGACACGGAATCTCCCGTCGCGGGCGTGCTCCGTTTTACGCCTGGTGGCGGTCCGCACCCGGGCCGCCGTCTACGCATTACAGAGTCTCGGCGACGGTGATGCAGGACGAATACGGCCCGCAAAGCGGTAGCGGTCTCAGCGGCTGGGCGCGGAATCTTAGCTCGCGGGAGTGCTCTGTCATACGCCTGGTCGCGGTCGGCCTGACCAACCGCCAGATCGCCCGCTATCTCGGTATTTCAGAGAAGACCGTCAAGAATCATCTGAGCGCCATCTTCCGCAAAATCGGTGTGGCAAGCCGCACCCAGGCCGCCGTCTACACCGTGCTGACGGCTTCGTTCAACCAAAATGAACTCGTGGGGAGCGAGTCGTGATGCAAGCGGGTAGCGTAACGTCGCCGCGGCCCACCACCGGCCCGGACTCACTGTCCGCTTAGATGGGTGCCAGCGACCCCTGGTCGCTGGCGGATGGCTGCCGCGCGCGCTCGGCCCACCGTACGACGGCCGGGAACGCCAGGCCGGCGAGGGCCAGTGGCGCGCCGAGGACGAGCCAGCCCAGCCAGGCCAGGTGGCTAAGGAGTACCGTCGCGAGGGCCGGGGTGGCGACCGTGCCGAGCTGCACGGACATGGCGAACACCCCCTGGTATTGCCCCTGGTCCCGGTCTGGGGCCAGGCCGAAGGACACCGACCACTGGCCTGCCCCCTGAAGCATCTCGCCGAAAACGTGCACAACGGCTCCGGCCGCCACGACTGCCACGGCGATCAGCATGGGTCTTCCCTGTGCCGTCGCGAACAGCACGCAGCACACGGCCAGCAGCAGCCCAGAACGCCGCATCGCCCGCGCGCCGCCTTCCGGGTTCTCGCTGCCCTTGCTGACACGGACCTGCAAGAACACGACCGCGCCGGTGTTGAGAATCAGCACGGCCGCATACATCCACGACGGTGCCGCCGTACGCGTGCTGATCCAGATCGGGAGCGCCACCGTGAGAATCGTCATGTGCATGGTGAGAACGGTGTTGAGCAGGGCCACGACCAGATAGGGGCGGTCGCGCAGGGCTATAAGGCGCGGGCCGTCGTGATGCTTGGCGATCACGGGGACCGCGGGCACCCTGAGGTAGGCGATACCAGACAAAATGAAACACACCCCGCCGGCGGCCAGTACTCCCAGGTACACCGTGGTGCTGTTTATATACAACGCCACGCCCCCCGCGGCCGCGCCGATCCCGATGCCCAGGTTGGCGATCGACCGCATGTACGACAAAGCATGGACGCGTTCCTTTTGGGGAATGAGCCCGGCGATGAGCGCGCCACGCGAGCCGTAGGCCGCGGACTCGGCCATCAGAGCCAGGCTGACCACCACCACCAGCCACGTGAAGCTGTGCACGAAGGCATAAGCGCCCGTGAATAAGCCCAGCAGGCACAGCAGCCCGACGGTGACGTTGCGCGGCCCGGTGCGGTCGGCGATGTGGCCGATGGGAACACTCCCGAGCATTCCGATGGCCGCGCCGCCGCTCAGCGCCAGCCCGACCTCGTCCACGCTGATCCCGACTTTCCTGGTGAAGTACAGGACAATGACCGACAGGACGATGCCGTGCCCCACTGTCTTCGCCAGGTTGCTCAGGCTCAGCACGCGTACGACGCCCGCCGGAGGAACGAGCTCACTGAAGAACGACAATGTGTTCAGTCCTCGGCGCAGTGGCGGGCTGGTTGCCGAACTCGGCTCAGTATCCACGTACTTCGCTTGGTCACCGGCCTTCAGGATAGCCGGCCATACGTCGGCGCCCTCGTCCATCAGGCGCGCGATCACGGCCTCGTCGCGGCTGGCGCCGCACCGGGTGATCGATCTGACCTTCTACCCCAGCGAGCAGGCGTCCGCGTCCAACCCAGTGCCCCGGAAGGGCCTGGCGGAGGCGCAGCTCGGCTACCGCGCACGCGACAACCTGGATCTCGAAACCCACCAGGCGCTTGCTGATCAGGTCGTTCAGGTGATCCCGACGCGCGCCAAAGCCCGGCCTGTCGCCGCCTTTTCTAGCCAGCGCTCGCGCCGAGCTGATCGCCGGCATCGAGTCCGTGATCCGGACCGCGTGACCTTCCCGCTTGGCTGTCCAGGGCCTCAGCCCATCGCTGCAGCGGTGCCGGATCGGGGCTGAGATAGGGGAGCTGGCGAAGTGCGAGCGTGGCCGCTCGCCGCGTGGTCTGGAGCAGAGCCGAGAGGTCAGGCGGGGGCGGGTCGCCGGCGAGGACGGCGCGGATGATGTCGGACTTCGCGGCCACTACCGTGGAGTCGCCGTATCGACGCAGCAGCTCCTGGAACCGGTTGTAGCGGGCCCGGTCGAACGGGATCTGCCGGCCGAGCAAGTCCCGCGTCGGGTGAGCGGGCACGACATAGGCGGCCGGCAGCCACCCCGGTGGGATGGGGTCGGTGTGGGGGTAACTACGTCGGCTCGCCAGCAGAGCGGGCAGCAGGTGGGTATGCGGACCTTCTGGCGACGTGCCATGTGGCGGTGGGATCGGCGTGAAGACCTCGATACGGCCCGCGCGGGAGATGAACACGCGGTGCGGGTGCAGACTGACCAATGCCGTCGCGACACCAGTCGCACGGTCGAGCAAGGTGCTGCCGGCAGCGGCGCGAAGGCGTGCGATGATCTGCGGGTCGTGGGTCCGCACACACGCGTCGATGTGTTGAGCTCCCAGCCCGAGATCGAATAAAAGGTCGCCGCGATCCTGGGCGCGTACCGCTTCTGTGTCCGGGCCGAGCTCGGTGATCACTGTCCGGCGGTCCATCGCGCTTGCGGGCTCCGGCAGGCACAGGGCCACGCTCTGTGCCCAATGGGTGCCGGCGCCTACGGGACGTTCGAAGGCGACCGGGCGCAGCTGGGAGTTCGCCACGATCCGGATCGCTCCCCGCGCTGTCGACGCGGCAACGGTCAGCGGGCTGGCCGCGAGCTCGGTGATTTCGTCAACGTCGCGCATGAACTCGGCGATCGCACCAAACGTGCCGATACTCCAGCCGGCCTGCGGGTCCGCTAAATGCTCGCCGACCAGCTCAAGGACGTCCCCAGAATACGCATACACCCTAATCATTTACTTCACTACTTTTTGCTGAGCTTGTAAATGGCGTCGAGGTGTTGCGGATTCAGAAGTCGTCGTCGAAGGACACCTCTCCGGTGACGCCGACCTGGTAGGCGGAGACCCGGCGCTCGAAGAAGTTGGACAGTTCCTGAACGTCCTGCAGGTCCATGAACGCCAGGGGGTTGGCCGAGCCGTACAGCGGCTCGATGCCGAGCTGCGCCAGGCGCCGGTCGGCGACGTGCTGCAGGTAGGCCCGCATGTCGGCCAGGGACAGCCCCGCCACGCCCGGGCCGAGGAGGTCCTCGGCGAACTGGACCTCGCATTCCACGGCTTCGGCCAGCATCTCGCGGACCTGGGCGGTCATGTGCCCGTCGAACAGGCCTGGTTCCTGGCGGCGGACGGTGTCAACCACATCGAACGCGAAGGCCATGTGCATGGACTCGTCGCGGAACACCCAGTTGGTGCCCGAGGCCAGGCCGTTGAGCAGGCCGCGGGAGCGCAGGAAGTAGACGTAGGCGAACGCGCCGTAGAAGAACAGTCCCTCGATGCAGGCGGCGAAGCAGATCAGGTTGAGCAGGAACGATCGCCGGTCGGCGGCCGTGCGCAGCTCGCGCAGCCCGAAGACGGAGTCGATCCACCTGAAGCAGAACTCGGCCTTGCGGGCGATGGAGGGGATGTTCTCCACGGCCGCGAACGCCTGCGCCCGCTCGGTCTCGTCGGGCACGTAGGTGTCCAGCAGGGTGAGGTAGAACTGCACGTGCACGGCTTCCTCGAACAGCTGCCGGGACAGGTACAGCCGGCCCTCAGGCGAGTTGACGTGCTGGTACAGGTTGAGGACGAGGTTGTTGGCGACGATGGTGTCGCCGGTGGCGAAGAACGCGACCAGCCGGGAGACCAGGTGCCGCTCCGCGGGTGACAGCTTGCCCAGGTCGGCCAGATCGGAGTGCAGGTCGACTTCCTCGACCGTCCAGGTGTTCTTGATGGCGTCACGGAACCGGTCGTAGAACTGCGGGTAGCGCATCGGCCGCAGGGTCAGGTCCATGCCGGGGTCGAGCAGCATGTGCGTCGTGGTCACTGGCACGCCTCGCAGGTCTCGGGGTTCTCCAGGGAGCAGGCGACGGCGTCCGCGGCGGCGGCCTGCGTGGCGTCTGCCGCCGGCAGCGCGACGGTGGCCTGCTGGATCCGGGTCGCCGGGCGGGATCGCAGGTAATAGGTGGTCTTTAGGCCGGATTTCCAGGCGTGCAGGTACATCGACGACAGCTTGCCGATGGTGGGGGCGGCCAGGAACAGGTTGAGTGACTGGCTTTGGTCGATATACGGTGCCCGGGCCGCGGCCATGTCGATCAGCGCCCGCTGCGGCAGCTCCCAGGCGGTGCGGAACAGCTGCCTGGTCGGTTCCGGCAGCGCGGCGATGTGCTGCACCGAGCCGTCGGCCTGCTTGATCCGGTCCCGCACGGCCGGCGTCCACAGTCCGTGTGCCTTCAGCTCGGTCACCAGCGCGGTGTTGACCTGAAGAAACTCCCCGGACATGGTCTCGCGCTTGAACAGGTTCGACACCTGCGGCTCGATGCACTCGTAGCACCCGACGATCGAGGCGATGGTCGCGGTCGGCGCGATCGCGATCAGCAGCGAGTTGCGCAACCCGGTTTGCTTGATCCGTTTGCGCAGCGCCTTCCACCGGGCCGGCTGGGTGCCCGTCACGCCCCACAGGTCGGGCTGCAGCTGGCCTGCGGCGGCGCGCGTCTGGTCGAACGCCGGGTGCGCGCCGTGCTCCTCGGCCAGGTCGGCCGAGGCCTCCAGCGCGGTCAGGTGGATCTCCTCGGCGATCCGCGCAGAGAGCTCGCGGCCCTCAGTGGAGTCGAACGGCAGCCGCAGCGCGAAAAACACATCCTGCAGGCCCATCACGCCCAGCCCGACCGGCCGCCAGCGGGGGTTGGACGCGGACGCCTGCTCGCTGGGGTAGAAGGTCAGATCGATCACCCGGTCCAGGAACGGGACGGCGGTGCGCACGGTGTCGCGCAGCTTGTCCCAGTCGACCCCCGGCGTGCCGCCGGGACCGGCGGTCAGGTGGCGGGCCAGGTTGATCGAGCCGAGGTTGCACACGGCGGTCTCGGCGTTCGTCGTCACCTCGGTGATCTCGGTGCACAGGTTCGACAGGTGCACCACGCTGCCTGGCTGGCCGACCTGGTTGCACTTGGCGTTGCACGCGTCCTTGAACGTCATCCAGCCGTTGCCGGTCTGGGCCAGGGTGCGCATCATCTTCGCGTACAGATCGCGCGCCTTCACCTGGCGGACGTAGCGGCCGTCGGTTTCGGCCGCCCGGTAGGCCGCGTCGAACGCCTCGCCCCACAGGTCGGGCAGCTCGGGCACCTGGTCCGGGTCGATCAGCGACCACAGGCCGTCCGCCTCGACCCGGCGCATGAACTCGTCCGGCAGCCAGTTGGCCAGGTTCAGGTTGTGGGTGCGCCGGGCGTCCTCCCCGGTGTTGTCACGCAGTTCGAGGAACTCCTCGATGTCGGGATGCCAAGGCTCCAGGTAGACGCAGGCGGCGCCCTTGCGGCGGCCGCCCTGGTTCACCGCCGCGATCGACGCGTCCAGCGTCCGCAGGAACGGGACGATGCCGTTGGATTTGCCGTTCGTGCCACGGATCAGCGCACCGCGGGATCGCACCCGTGACCAGGAGATACCGATCCCGCCGGAGAACTTGCTCAGCTGCGCGACCTGCGCGTACCGGGCGTAGATGGAGTCCAGGTCGTCGCGCGGAGAATCAACCAGGAAGCAGGAGGACATCTGCGGATGGCTGGTGCCGGAGTTGAACAGCGTCGGGGAGCTGGGCAGATACGCCAGCGTGGACATCAGCCGGTAGAACTCGACCGCCTCGGCTGGTGTCTGCGATAGCCCGCAGGCCACCCGCGTCAGGAAGTACTGCGGGGTCTCGATCACCATCCGGGTGGACGGGTGCCGCAGCAGGTACCGGTCGTAGACCGTCTTGATGCCGAAGTACTCGAAGTCCAGGTCGGCGCCGGGGTTGATGGCGTCATCCAGCTTGCGCGCGTTGTCCTTGACGAACCGGGCCGTGGCGTCGTTGATCAGCCCTTCGGCCTGACCCAGCGCGACCGACTGGCTGAACGAGGCGATGCCCTGCCCGCGCACCTCCTTGCCGATATAGCCGGCCAGCAACCGGCCCGCCAGCCGCGAGTACTGCGGCTCCTCGCCGGTCATCTCCGCGGCCGTCTGGATCGACAGCCGGTCCAGCTCCGCCGTGGTCGCCCCGTCATACAGGCCGCTGATCGTCTTGGTCGCCACCCGCATGGGGTCGACCTCGTCCAGACCGCCCGCGCACCGTTCAACCGCGCGGACAATCTTGTTCACGTCGACCGGCTCAGCGTCCCCGTTCCGCTTGCGGACCTGCATCCGCGCCTGCGTCGGCCTGGCCTTAGTGACCGTCATCGCTGTCTCCTCGCGAGATCGCTTCCCCATGGCGCCGATCACGCGGGCACGCGACAAGACCAGCGGCCTGGTTGCGGCAGGTCACCGGGCCCGTCAGCCGTCCCGCGCGGCCCGAGCCGCCGCGCGCCCCTCGCGCGCGGCACGCTGGCAGGTCTTCGGACTCACGGGCACAGCGCCGCACACGCGCTTCCTACTGGCCGTCGCTTCCCAGGCTGAGACCCAGTGCTGTCGGCGCCGCGCATCCTGACGCGGCCCCGGACGGCTGTCGTTCCCGCTCACCGCTGCGGGGCAGTCCCGGAATTACACCGGGTTCCCTCTTGCCTCCGCGAACCTGGGAGGCCCGCGGAACCAGCTGCGGGCAACACCATATGTGGGAGACTCCGCAATACCTAGCACCACATGTCGTGTCGGCGTGTCGCGTTGTTGAGTCCCTGAACTCGGCGTCCCGGTTACCCGGCGACCGCGGCGCGCACCTGGCGGGCGGCCGCGACCAGGTTGCGCAGGGCGGGTTCGGTCTCGGCGTACCCGCGGGTCTTCAGCCCGCGGTTGCGATTCCAGGTATCGGACTGTACTCCGTTCGATGCCACTTCCGGGCCGCTCGGAGATCATCACGCATCCGTCCCGCGCGGCGAACGGGCGGGAGGGACAGGTTCAGTCCTCGCACGAGAACCGATTGGATGGCCAGCCGCATTCCCTCAGGTCATTTTCCGTGCCCAGCATCAGCCGTGATCGTGGCATAACCCGTGGTCGCGGTCTCTTCAGCGGCGTGCGCCCCTTCCTGAAGCTGGAAGAGCGAGCCGAATGAGCGCTCGGCCAGTGGAAGGCGCCAGGTCCCTGCCTCCACCCGCGCCACTTGTGAGGTGCAGCCACGAAGGAGCTTGACGCCGGGCTCATTGTGGCTCGCGTGCGGGCCGAAATAGATCGGATAGGAGTCCGCGGCCCGGTACGCGGGCAGAAAAGCTCGGCGGAACTTGTCGGAGCGGTTCGGCGACGAGTAGTGCAAGAGCAGGCAATGGATGAAGACCACGCTGCCCGCGGGCGCCTCGATCGCCACCGCCGCGCCAGGATCGGGCGCGTCAGGCCCCGTCACCTTGCCGCGGAAATAACCATCGACGTAATGATTGGCCAGGCCGAGTTTGTGAGAGCCGGGCAGCGCTTGCAGGCAAGCATTTTGCGTGGTGGCGTCGTCCAGGTAGATCAGGGCCGTCACCAGGTCGGTGTTAGTGTGCGGGTAGTAGGAGAAGTCCTGGTGCCACTCCACGACGCTGCCCACGCGCGGACCCTTCATGTGGAGCTTGCTGTAGTGGAAGAGTATGTTCGGCCCGATGATCCGCTCGATGACGTCGAGCAACCGCGGGTCGGCCGCGGCCTTTTCAAATTCGGTGTGACGCTTGGTAGGTGACCAGATGCGCCGCGCGATGGAACTGTCCCCGGGCTCCACCTCAGCAACCGAGCCGATGTCGGGAACGCTGAGGACCTCTGCAATGGCGTCGTTCAGCCGTGCGACATGGTCCGTGTCGAAGAAGCGCTCCGCCACCGCGAACCCTTGCTGTCGATAGGTCTCCTCCAGCTCGGCCATGTTAGTTACAGTCATCTGTTCTGGGCTCCTTTTCGTCTCGCGGCCCGGCAAACCCGGATCGCACGGGATACACTGCGTCGGTGCTCGGGCCGAGCGACCCTTCGTAGCTGCTCGCGTCATCTATGAGCGAGGTCTTGACACCGGCTTTTGCGAATTCAGAAAGAAACTCGGGGAAGGACAGGCGAACGCCTTCGGAACCCGAGAACACATTGGCTGATCTCATGCGGAGACCGGCCACGAAGAGCGACATGAAGATACGGTGGTCGCTCCAGCTCGAGAACATTCGCCCGCCCGGATGCGAAGACGCGCCGAAGACCTCGAAGCCGTCGCAGTCCCCGTGGTCATAAATCAGCTTGATGTCGACACCCGCGCGCGAGAGCTCCGCGACCATGGCCTCGATGCGAGAAGTCTTGTGAAACCGCGTGATCTTTCCGCCGGTGACCCGCAGGCTGCCATCCACGTACGCCCCCACCGCCGCCAGGGTTGGCACGATGTTAGGGCAATCGGTCACGTCGATCTCGAAATTACCGCGAAGGCTCCCTGGAGAGTTCTCAACGATCAGGCAGGAGGTGGTGCGGTCGAACGTCATCCGTATCCCGAGCCGTTCGAGAATGGGGATGATAGCATATTCGCCCTGTGCGCTCTCGCCGTACATGCCCGTCAGGACGGATTTCCCCGGGTAAAGGGCGGCCGTGGCCAGCAGATAGGACGCCGACGTATAGTCCTCGCGCACCGTCACCTCTTGCGCGCGGTAGGAAGAAGGCTCCACGCGATAATGGCAGTAATCGCTCGACGCGAAGACCTCGACGCCCGCCCGGGTCAGGCATGAGAGGGTCTGCCGGATGTACGACTGCGAATAAATTTCGCCCGTTACTTCTATTTCCACAGGACTGTCGGCGAACGGCGCCGCGAACAAGATGGCGGTGATGAACTGCGAACTGATGTCACCTGGCAAGCGGCACGTGCCACCCTTCAGGCCGCCGCCCCAGTTGACGACGGGAGCGTTCCCCTCACGGCAGATGGCCTCGACGTCCGCGCCGAGCTCGCGGAGCGCATCGAGCAGTGGTGCCATCACGCGGTTGCACAGGGTCTCGTCACCGCTGATCACCACCGGCGACGAGTGCACCGAGCACAGCGCCGCCATCGTCCGAAACACGAGGGCCGAGCCATCGGCCCTGATCACACGCCTGTTGTGGCGGAATGACCGCCCGCAACCCCGGATCTCCAGATGTCCCTCGCGCTCAACGATCTCGGCACCCAGCGCGCGGCACGCGCGCTTCATGGTCTCGGTCTCATCGGACCGTAGATCGTTGAACACCCGCGAAACGCCATCCGCGAGCGTGCCCGCCAGAATGGCTCTTTGCGTTTCGGGCTTCGAAGAGGGGACGCGAAAGGTCCCTGAGAAGGACTCCAGTGGATCAACCTTGAGCAGCTTTCCGGTCTCCATGTTCATCGATTCGCTCTCGATTTCCGCGACGCGGGCTCCCAGTCAGGCGACGGTGACCGATTCGGACTCAGGCGTGGCCTCCGCCGATGTCTTCGCCACCGTGTCCTCATATATCTCCCTGAAGAACATCGCGAGGATTTCCTGCACGTCGTCGATGTACTTGAACACAGACTGGAAGTCCTCCTCGCTGAAGATTAGCTGTGAGAGGATCTTCCACATCTCCATGGCGTGGTCCTCGGTGGTGTCCACGTGCAGGTGGGCGGCCTGGCCTTTCACCATGTCCTTCCCGAGCTTCTCCTGAAGAGATGTCACGATCGCTGGCTGGAGTTTCTGCTGCGTGTACTCGACCAGGTAATTCGACACGACAGGCGCCAGCGGCGACTCGTGCTCCAGAGCGTAATAAAAGAACCCTTCGAAGAGGCGTGTCGACAGGTAGGGCTCCGTGTTGTAAATTTCCTCCATGGTAATTCCCGCCGCCTCGCAGTCGGCCATGTACAACCGGTCGTGCATCATCTCCTCGCCCTGGTAAAGCGCGTAGTCATGAGCCGCCTTGGGGGATATCTGGGCAATCTTGTATATGGCCTTGGACTGGCTCACGCGAGACAGCCGGATTCGCCAGACATGCTCGATGAGTGTCCGGCGGTAATATGCTTGGTGGAGCTTCTTGTCGGTGAGGTGGGAGGCAAAAGGAACTGTCCGCTTCCACTCTTCCATCTTCTTGTCGAGATAGGCATCGAGCTCGGCCTTCTTCTCAAGCCCCTCCGCCTCGGAAAAATACGGCTTCGGATGGGTGATCCCAGTATTGTGTACGCGGTTCATGGTAATCTCCCTTTCGGGCATCGCTGGCCCACAATCGAACGGACGGTCAGATGAGACTGGGCGGCGCGCGGCGCCAGATTCGATAGCGGCGGCCGCGACCACCTCCGGGTTCCCGAGCCACGGTGTTGCCCTCGTGCGACCGGCGGTAAGCCCCTGCCGGGTCGAGCGAAATCGCCGGCAACCGGGGTGAAACCAGGGGTGCCGACGCGCGCCAGGTCTTCTCCCGGGCGCAGCGTAGCCTTGCCGCGGGCTTCGAGCTTCCCTCGCTCATGGGGGCCGAATACCGGGTAGGCCGGGTCAGCGATACCGGACATGGAAGCGCTCCGTTGCCAGCCGGTCAAGAATTTCGGTTTCCGCAGCGAGGTTTTCGCTATCTACTTCCCAGAGGGCATCCATGAGGCAAATCGCTCGATCGGAGTCGTCCAGCTTCGTCCCCGCTTTCACGTGCAGCTTCAGGATCTGAGGCCCGCGCTCCCCAGCATCGAAACCGATCGAGTCAATCGTTCTTCCTTTTTCGCCGTACTTGCTCAGGAACACGGTTGCTTTCGATGCCGTTCCGTCGCGTAGAGATTCCAGTTGTGAAGCTCTTTTCAAGCGCGCCAGGAACTCGTCCCGCCAGAGATCCTCAAGGATCAGGGATTCCGTCCACAGGTCAAGAATGGACTCACCGGTCAGCGCCTGCACGCTGGCATCGATTAGGCTGCCACCCATCCGTGGATTGATCTCTATGATTTCCCAGCGATCTCTGGCCGCCCAATACTTTGCTTCCACATGGAAGGCGCCCGCCGTCAGGCCCTGTTCTTTCAGCTCAGTGAAGCAACGGGTGACGAACTGTGCCCCCCGGAGAAGGACGCTCTGGCTCACGCTCGTGGGCGGGCTGATAGACATCGCTTCCAGCGTGGATCTCTGCAGCCGCTCCACCCGCGCTTTTTCCTGTATGCACAGGTGCCAGGCATCGTCGAGCACGATCGTCTCGAAGCTGAACTCAGGGCCCTCCACGTACTCCTCGGCCAGGAAGTCGTACTGGTCCATGAAGATGGCGCGCATGCGGTGGTCCTTCCGCATTTGCTCCTGGATCGCCGGCAGATCCTCCAGGTCTTGCAGGTCTTCGAGTATGAAGGCGGCGAAGGACGAGGCGCCGCGCAACGGCTTCACGAACCACTTGACCGAAGGGTCAAGGGGCGGGATGGCGTGGGGCGCGAGCCGGTGGCAGCGGACGCCGCTCAGCCCGCGCTGAAAGAGGAATTGCCTCAGCTCGTATTTGTTAAGGCAGAGTTTCAGCGCACCGACCGAGGAGTCGCGCGCCCCCAGCGCCTTGTTGAGGGTGGCCATCCACAGCCGGTACCCTTCGAAGGTCGCGATGGCGGCCTGGATTGCATAACCGCGGTCGGCGAAATCGCGCACCACGTCGTCGATGTCTGTATCGCTCAAGTCGGGCTCTTCCGTTACCAGGCAATCCGCGAGATAGCGCCGGCTCTCTTCGAGCGCCTCGGGCATTGCAGGACGGGAGCTTAAGGCGACGAGCGGCAGCCCGAGCCTCGCAGCCGCCTCGCTGGTCTCGCGAGTAAACGCTTTTCCCTGGTGCATCAATAGCAGCACAGCCCTCTTCATGTGCGCACCTCTTCCGCCGCGGCCTTGTCAGCACCATGACCGGCAGCGCATACGAGCCTGGAAGTCAAACGAGACCTGAGTGACTGAGAAGTAGAGAGCAATCGCACCCGGGTTCGGCAAGGAACCCGCGCACCAAGTCCGGCACGGCTAGTGTGAATTGGCGAGAGATTGGTACCCACTGCACTGACGATCTCTAAGCATGGCACCTCCTCTGCGTGCCCAAAATAGGACTAAAGTCCTATTGAACGATTTTCGTCCGGGGTGCTGCCCGGGGCTGGTGGAATGGCCCCGGCATCATCCGGGGGCCGGGCGTTGACGGCTTGCCTGGCGGGTCACGCGATAAAGGGAAATAGCCGACGATTAGAGGAGCCTGTCATGGCGCATCCGAACGAGGAGGTGGTCCGGCAGGCTTTCGCAGCATACGAACGCGGTGATATCGAGACGCTGCGGAGCCAGTTCCTCGCCCCGGATATCCGTTGGCACTTCATGAGGCGCAGCCCGCTGGCCGGCCATAGCGCGGCCGTCCTCCGTAGAAGATCCTGGGCCCAGTGAGGTAGCCGAGGCCGGCGGTCACCAGCGCGAGCAGTACCGCCCACAGCATCGCCCACTGCTGGGCCATCCCGGCAAGGCTGACAAGACAAACCAGGCTGACAGATGGCACTGCTGTCCCGGCCGCCGCGGTGCATCGGACTGTCTGCCTGCTGCCGGCGATCTGCTTGCGCAGGCTCATGAGTGACAGGCCTCCGGACAGGCCGCTGATGGGCCCGGCGAACAGACCGAGCAGCGCGCCAGCGAGGAGGTCTATCAGCCAGTCATCTCCGTGCGGCGGGATCCAGGCGCCGAGGCCGATAGAAGTGACCGCCCATACAACGGCACCGATGACGGCCCACCGGCGCAGCGAACGCCTCCAGATGCGGCCAGGATCTGGCGCGACTACTACCTGCACATTCATGCCTGCTCCTTCGGCTGCGTGGCAGCCGCGCCTGCTGCCGGCGCCCTGCGCCCATCAGCCTCCGGCGACAGGTTACTGAGCCTGGATCCAGCCGTAAGGCGCGCGGTCTGAACGACACGCGGCCATCTCGAGATCACATCCAGCGGCCCAGCCACTTTTTGAAACACGGCCTAGTAGCTGGTGCGGGACAGGAAGGTGAGCAGCTCAAACGAGCCCGTGTCCCGGCCGGCGGAGGCCGGCAGCAGGTCCCGGTGCAGGTCACAGAGGATCTGCGCCACCGCCAGAGTGACCGGTGCTACACCGGCCTTGATCTCGAACCAGCGCCAGTCGCCATCCGGGTTCACTTCCAGGAACACCGGTACGTCGGCCCGGAGCAGGAAGTCGAACGCGCCGTAGGACAGCTGCATGGCGCCGGCCAGCAGCCTGGTCGCCGTGACTACCTGCGGCGGAGGATCCACGGACCGGACGCTGACCCGGTCTTCGGCCAGCCACGGGTCAGCCGGCGTGTCCTTGCTGACCTCGAATCCGCGCACCTGCCCGGCGACGTAGTAGACGCGCAGCTCGGCATCATGCTCGACGAATTCCTGAACGATCAGCGGCGGGCTGGGCCGCGGCCCGGTGTCGGGTGCCGGCGGCCGGCCGACTGCGGGAAACACCCCGGTCAGCCGTCCGGGCGTGGCCTCGACGAAGTGCCCGGGCAACGCCTTGACCACCATCCGCGAGCCCCGCAAAATGCTCCGCGCCTGTCCCGGATCGGTGGTGATCACCGTCCGCGGCACCGCGATCTGATGCCGCTCGGCGAGCAGTAGCTGCTCCAGCGGCCCGGCGTGCCGCGGCCGGATGCTCGTGCCGTACACCGCGCTGAGCTGGTCGGCAACGGCCTGCCAGGAGTCCCGCAAGAACAGGTCGCGCGCAGGGCTGCCCGCGCGCTCGATCGCCTGCACCGAGAAATGCCTGCTCCAGGTGACGGTCGGCCACAGCCAGGTGCCGTTGAGGCGCACCGCGCGCCGGGCCGGATCGATGAGCAGGTCCACGGCCCCCAGTTCGTCAGCGTTGAGGCGCGCGGACCGGATGCCTGCCGCGGCGAGCAGGCCCTCGACGGCATCGAGCTCGGCATCGCAGGAGCGGCTGAGCAGCATGATGCACGGGGCGGGCCGGTCGGCGGTCGTGGCTGCCGCGCGCCGGGGTGGCGGCCGTCCCGCACGCGCCGCGC
>JASIJN010000092.1 GCA_030050125.1 Streptosporangiaceae bacterium
GGCCTGTTCCGCGGCTCCGGTGCCGACATCGACGAGCTGGTCCGCGCCCACCGGCCGCGGCTGCGCGGCGTGGTGCTGCTCGGGGCCGACCGGGAGGTGATCCGGCGGTCACTGGCGCGACACGCCCCGGATGTCCCGGTCCTGGAGGCGGTCCGCACCGACACTGGTGTCATGGATCTCGTTGTGGCTGAGGCCGCCGGGCTTGCCGTGCCCGGCGACACCGTGCTGCTCGCGCCCGCCGCGCAGTCGTTCGACATGTTCCGCAACTATCCGGCCCGTGGCGACGCGTTCGCCGCCGCGGTCGGCCGCCTGGCGGAGCGACACCAGGAAGCAGCACAGTGAGCGGCCGAGCGAACCGGGAAGCACAGTGAGCGGCCGAGCGAACCGGGAGGCACAGTGAGCGCACCGGTCGCCGCGCCCGCGCGCCAGGAGCGGGCCGCGGGCCGGGCGACCGCGGGTCTGCGGCTGCTCGACCGGCCCCTCACCTCCTACTACCTGGTCCTCGGCATCACCATGCTGCTGCTCGCGCTCGGCCTGGTCATGGTGCTGTCCACGTCCTCGGCCCAGGCGATCATCGACGGCGGCCCGACGTACGCGGGCTTCCAGAAACAGCTGGCCGGCGTGGTGATCGGGCTCCCGCTGATGTGGATCGCGGCGAGATCGTCCCCGAGCCTGTTCCGCGCCGCCGCCTACCCCATGGTCGCGCTGTCCGTGCTTGGCCTGCTGCTGGTCCCGGTCATGGGCCAGACCGTGGACGGCGGGGAGCGGTGGATCACGATCATGGGCTTGCAGGTCCAGCCGTCCGAGTTCGCCAAGCTCGCGTTCGTGCTGTGGGGCGCCGACCTGCTGGCCCGCAAGGAGAAGGCGCGCCAGCTCGGCGAGTGGAAGCACCTGCTGATCCCGCTGCTGCCCGGGGCCGCCATCTTCAGCATGCTGGTCATGCTGGGGGACGACTTCGGCACCACGTTCATCCTGCTGGTGATCTTCCTCGCCCTGCTCTGGGTGATCGGCTCGCCGCTGCGGCTGTTCGTCGGCATGCTCGGGCTGATGGGCTTCTCGATGATGATCCTGATCATCGTGGCCCGTTACCGCCTGGCCCGGATCACCGGGTTCTTCGACGCTCAGTCGCAGGCCTCCACGAGCGGCTACCAGACGATCCAGGGCACCTACGCGGTCGGTTCCGGCGGCTGGTTCGGCGTCGGGCTCGGGGCCGGCAAGATGAAGTTCGGCTGGGTGCCGAACGCGACCACGGACTTCATCTTCGCGATCATCGGCGAGGAACTCGGGCTGGTCGGCACGCTCTGCGTGACCCTCCTCTACGGCGGCCTGGCCTACGCGGGGCTGCGGATCGCGCGCCGCGTGCCGGATACGTTCATGCGGCTGGCCGCGGCCGCCGCCACCACCTGGATCACGGTGCAGGCCCTGGTCAACATCGGCGCGGTCATCGGGCTGCTGCCGATCACCGGCGTGCCGCTGCCGCTGGTGTCGGCCGGCCTGTCCTCGCTGCTCGTCACGTTGGTGGCGCTCGGCATGCTGATGTCGTTCGCCAAGCGGGAGCCGGGCGCCGCCCAGGCGTTGGCCGAGGCCGGCCCCGGGCCCGTGCTGCGCGTTCTAAGCTGGCTTGGCCTGGCCACGGGCAAATCCCGCGGGCTGCGCGGCTGAGACCGGCTGGCCGCGAGGCAGACCGAGGGCACGGGGAGGAGGCAAGGCTGCCGCGATGACCATCGTTCTCGCCGGTGGCGGCACCGCGGGCCACATCGAGCCGATGCTGGCCCTCGCCGACGCGCTGCGCCGGGCCGACCCCCGGGTCCCGATCACCTGCCTGGGCACCGGGCGCGGCCTGGAATCCAGGCTGGTCCCGATGCGCGGCTATGACCTGGAGCTCATCCCGGCCGTGCCGCTGCCGCGCTCGGTGGACGCGCAGTTGCTCTCGCTGCCCGCCCGGCTCGTCTCGGCGGTCCGCGCCGCCGCTGCGGTGCTGGATCAGGCCGGGGCCGAGGTGCTGGCCGGCTTCGGCGGGTACGTGGCCACGCCCGCCTACCTGGCCGCGCGGCGTCGCGGCATCCCGATCGTCGTGCACGAGGCCAACTCCCGGCCGGGCCTGGCCAACCGGATCGGCGCGCTGCTGACCCGGCACGTGTTCACCGGGCAGCCCCGCACCAGGCTCGCGCACGCCACCTACATCGGGATACCGATCCGCCGCGAGATCGCCGCGCTCGACCGGCTGGCGCTCATGGACAAGGCCCGCGCGCACTTCGGCCTGCGCCCCGACCTGCCGGCGCTGCTGGTCACCGGCGGGTCGCAGGGGGCCAGGTCGCTCAACCTGGCCGCGGTGGGAGCGGCCGGCTGGATCCGCTCGGCCGGGGTGCAGGTGCTGCACATCATCGGCCCGCGCACCGACATGGAGGTGCCCTCGCCCGGCGGCCCGACGCCGTATATCACGCTGCCGTACCTGGACCGGATGGACCTCGCCTACGCGGCCGCCGATTTCGCGCTGTGCCGGGCCGGCGCGATGACCTGCGCGGAACTGACCGCGGTGGGCCTGCCCGCGGCGTACGTGCCGCTGCCCCACGGCAACGGCGAGCAGCGGCTCAACGCCGCCCCGATCGCGGACGTCGGCGGCGGGCTCATCGTCGAGGACGCCGCCCTGTGCCCGGAGTGGATCGCGGACACGCTGCTGCCCGTGCTGCTCGACCCGGAACTGGTCGCGGCCATGTCGCGCGCGGCGGCCCACGCGGGGCGCAGGGACGCCGACCGGCGACTCGCGCACGAGGTGTTCGCCGTCCTGCGGGACTCGCGGGAGCGCGAACGCGGCGGGCCGCGCCGCGAGAGGAGCCGGACATGGGCCTCGTGACGCCGGTGCCGGCGGTGCCGGTCGAGCAACTCGGGCGGGTGCACTTCGTCGGCATCGGCGGCGCCGGGATGTCCGGCATCGCGCGCATCATGCTGGGCCGGGGAGTCACCGTCTCCGGCAGCGACCGGGCCGCCTCGCCCCAGCTCGACGAGCTCGCCGCGCTCGGCGCGACCGTCCGGCTCGGGCATTCGCCGCGGAACGTGGCCGGGGCCGACACCGTGGTCACCACCCCGTCGGCGATCGGGGACCTCAACCCGGAGATCATCGCCGCCCGGCAGCGGGGGATCACGGTCATCCCGCGGGCCTGCGCGCTGGCGTCGATCATGATCGGCAGGCGGGGCATCGCGGTGTCCGGCACCCACGGCAAGACCACCACGACCTCGATGCTGACCACGGTGCTGCGGTACAGCGGCGCCGACCCGTCCTACGTGATCGGCGGCATCCTGGCCGAGACCGGCCTCGGCGCCGCCGACGGGAGCGGCCCCTGGTTCGTGGCCGAGGCGGACGAGAGCGACGGCTCGTTCCTGAACCTCTCGCCCGCGGCCGCCGTGGTGACCTGCATCGAGGAAGAGCACCTGGACAACTACCGGGACCTGGCCGAGATCGAGGCCACGTTCGCGGCCTTCGCCGGGAAGATCAGCGA
>JASIJN010000006.1 GCA_030050125.1 Streptosporangiaceae bacterium
ATGGCGACCGAGATCACCGTGATCGTCGTGCCATTGTTGATCGTCGGCCAGGCCGACGCGACGGCGGCCGTGCCCGCGGCCACCTGGACCGCGACCGTGACCACGTAGTCGATCAGCAGCGCGACCGCGGCGATCTGCGCCCACTTCGGGCCGAAATTATCCCGTGCGACCACATAGGACCCGCCGGCCCTGGTGTACACCGTCACCACCTCGCGGTAGGACAGGACCACCAGGGCCATGACGAACAGCACGACGCCGGTCAACGGCAGGATCAGCGTGAACGCCGTGACGGCCAGCCCGCCCTTGAGCAGCTCGATCAGGATTTCCTCGGTGCCGTAGGCCGAGGACGATATCCCGTCAGGCGCCAGCACGCCGAGGGCGAGCGGCTTGGACAGTCGCTGCTCGCCGAGTTGTTCGTTGATCAGCGGCCGCCCGAGCAGCCGCCGCTTCAACGAGTATCTGAGCCCCTCGGCCAGGTCCTCCTGCCCGCCGAGGATGCCCACCGCCCTCCGCATGGCCACGCTGCCGCGTCCTCCGCTTTCGTAACAACCCTGACGTGGCCTTCATACCATCGCGATGGCCTGCCTTGGGAGCCAGGCGCGACCACCAATCTGGGTCGCTCCCGACGGTGTACCAGGTTAACCGGCTGTTCACCGTGGACAGACACACTAACGTCTGCCTGCCGGGCATGATCGGGAGGGCGGACTGGCGGGCCGGGCATGGCACCCTTGGCAGGGTGATCCGGGTAGGGACTGTGATCCTGGTAAGGACCGCGGTCCTGGCGGGAACACGGCACCCGGGCGACCCGATCAGGAAGGCAAGCCCATGACGACGACACCGGCGGCCCCGGCACCGCAGGCCGGGCACGCCAGAACGCTGCATCTGTCGGACCTGCTGCGGCGTCCGCTCACCGACCGGGGCGGCGAGTCGATCGGTCGGCTGTCCGACGTCATTGTCCGGCTGCGCGGGGAGGACAACCCGCTGGTGACCGGGCTGGTGGCCACGGTCGGCGGCCGGGAGGTCTACGTGCCGATCGAGCAGGTGGTCTCCTTTGCCGGCGATGAGGTCAAGCTCACCAGCGCCAAGCTCGACCTTCGCTCGTTCGAGCGGCGGGAGGGCGAGGTGCTGCTGCGGGCGGACGTGCTCGGCCACCGGCTGATCGACGTGGAGAGCGCCCACCTGATCAAGGCCGGCGACCTGGAACTCGAGCAACGGGGCGACGACTGGGTGGTGGCCGGGGTGGACACCCGCCGCCAGACGAGGTGGCTGCCGCGCCGCGGCCACCCCGCGGGATCGGGCGACCAGACGTTCCGGGAGTGGAACAAGTTCGAGCCACTGATCGGCCACACCGGCAGCGCGCTGCTGCGGGGCCCGTTCGCCAGGATCCGCAGGCTGAAGCCGGCCCAGATCGCCGACCTGATCGAGGACGCCTCCAAGGAGGAGGAGACCGAGATCCTGGACCACGTGCACGCGGACCCGGAACTCGAGGCCGACGTGTTCGAGGAACTCGACGAGGACCTGGCCACCCGGCTGCTCGGCGCCCGGACCGACGCGGAGATCGCCGAGGTGCTGTCCCGGATGCGGGCCGACGACGCCGCGGATACGATCGCCGAGCTGCCGCAGCGGCGCCGCCAGCCCGTGCTGGACCTGCTGCCCCAGGGTCAGCGCACCAAGGTGCTCACGCTGATGGGCTTCAACCCGACCAGCGCCGGCGGACTGATGGGGGTCGACTTCCTCGCCGTGGCCGGCGAGGCCTCGGTCCGCGAGGCGCTGGACGCGGTCGCGCATTCGGTCAGCCTGCAGCCGGAGGCGCTGACCAGCGTGCACTGCCTCGACGAGCGAGGCCGGCTGTGCGGGGTGGTCAAGCTGGTCTCCCTGCTGCAGTCTGATCCCGATACGCCCATGAGCCAGGTCTACGACGACGACCCGGTCCGGGTCGGCGCGGACACCGACGTCGTCGACGTCGCCGTGCTGATGAGCGACTACAACCTGATCACGATCCCGGTGGTGGACGAGCGCCGCAAGATGATCGGCGTGATCACGGTCGACGACGTGCTCGAGGTCACGCTGCCAGACGACTGGCGGCGCCGCGAGGCCGCTCAGCCGCCCGACGCTCACCACGGAGACTCGCAGTGAGCGAACCGCAGAGGGAACCGCAGTGACCGAAGCGAGCGACGCCGCGCGCCAGACCGGCCGGCAGCCGGCCGACGCGCAGCAGCCCGCCGCGCCGCACCGGGATCATCGCTCCGGCCAGCCGGCGTCTGCCCGGCCGCCAGCCCGCCAGCTCGCCAGCCCGGGCCCTGGGCGCGCCGGGGGTCAGCAGAGCGCGGTCCTGGACACCGCCCACCTCGGCGACATCGAGGGTGCGCTCGGCCGGATCAGGCTCGACGACGAGCAGCGCAGTGGCTGGAAGCGACAGCTGATCACGTTCCTCGCCATCGTCGGGCCTGGCCTGATCGTTATGGTCGGCGACAACGACGCGGGCGGGGTCGCCACCTATGCGCAGGCCGGGCAGAACTACGGCTACAGCCTGCTCTGGGTGCTGCTGCTGCTGATCCCGGTGCTGATCGTCAACCAGGAGATGGTGGTCAGGCTGGGCGCCGTGACCGGCGTCGGCCATGCCAGGCTGATCAACGAGCGGTTCGGCCGGTTCTGGGGCTGGTTCAGCGTGGGCGACCTGTTCCTGCTCAACTTCCTGACCATCGTGACGGAGTTCATCGGAGTCTCCCTGGCGCTGCGCTACTTCGGCGTCAGCGCGTATATCTCGGTGCCCGTGGCCGCGGCGATCCTGATCGGCATCACCATGAGCGGCAGCTTCCGGCGCTGGGAGCG
>JASIJN010000093.1 GCA_030050125.1 Streptosporangiaceae bacterium
ACCCCCCGCCACGGATCGATGATCGCGCCGTCAGCCCGCACCACCCGCACCCCCAGCACCGCCATGCCGAAAGTTCTTCCGCTCGCCGCCCACGAGTACCCGAAGTAAAGGAATTGCCAGGCCACGAAGATGATGGCGACAACGAGGTTCTCCCTGTTCCACGTGACCTGCCGCCCGGTTACGACCTGCACGGCGTAGGAAATGCCGGCCAGCGCGGCCGCGAAGACGCCGGAACATGCGGCAAGGTCGATCGCGTAAGCCAGGAACCGGGACACCGATCCCGCATAGTGGCCCTGGGAGCTCACCG
Organism: Streptosporangiaceae bacterium; assembly: GCA_030050125.1. The sequence goes on from JASIJN010000093.1 coordinate 308, forward strand.
ACCGGGCGGTCTGCGATCGCGCGGTCACGGCTCGACCTCGTTCAGCAGGGCGCGGGGCGCCACCGGCGCCGCATGCTTGCGCCGGAGCCCACGCCGCACCCAGCGGTCGACGAAGTCATCCAGCGCGACGGCCTGGCTGCGCGCGGCATCCAGCGCTTCACTCGCCGCACCCCCAGAGGACTTCGCGATGACGGAACCAAGGTCGGTCTGCTGCACCAGGGCGTCCATGTCGACGCGTCGCAGGAGCTCGTTGATGTCGACGCGGGCGAGCAGAGCGCTCATATCCACCCGTCGCAGCAGTCCGTCGATGTCGGTCCGCGCGAGCACGGCAGCGACGTCCACTCGCTCGAGCAGCGCGTTAACGTCGATCTTGCTCAGTACGTGCCGCTCCAGGTCGATCCGATCGAGCAGGGCATTCAGGTCGACTCGCTGCACCAGCGCGTTGACGTCCAAGGCGCTGACGAGGAGGTCAACGACTCGCTCCGCGACACGCTGGGCAAGAGCTTCAAGCGGGTCGGTCATGCGCTTGCCCGCCAGTCGCAGCCGGTCGAGTGGATCCACGAGCTTCAGTATGGTCGCGCCGCGGGTTCCGAAATCATCCGCCGCGGGTGAAGCCAGAGCGGCGTTACGGTCAGCGTGAATGGCGGTCATCATCGGACGACAGCGAGCCCGTAGATTCCGTTGCCGACCATAATCAGTCCGACCACGATGAGCACCCAGGTGAGCACCGCCTTGGAGTGCGCGCGCAGCCACCCGTTGAAGGCCGCCAGAAAGCGTGTCGTGACTCCGGGAGCAGCCAGGTGCAGCACGATCGGCAGCCATACCAGCAGCGCGTTGATGATGACGACGATGGCCAGGGCGAGGACGCTGAGGCTGAGATCGGCTCGCGCCGTGGCGATCACCTGGAGCGCGGCCAGGAACGTGACTCCAGGAGCGAAGACGACGACTCCGGCGAGGAACGCGCTGAGCGGACTCGGATTAGCCACCAGCCTGGACGTGATTCCCTGGTGGGGTTTAGCCGGATCGGGCGGCCGTGCCCGGCGGCGCGCCACCACGAAGCCCGCCAGGAGAAGCAGGACGCCAAGGCCGAGCCGCAGGCCGTAGCGGGGCGCGTGCTGCTCCGGGCGGTTCAGGTCGGCGCTGCGCAGCGCGACGAGAATCACCACGCCCATGACCAGGCTCATAGCCACGGCTCCGGCCAGGTAGAACGCTGCGGTCAGGCGAGGCCGGGCCGAGCCCAGGTACACCGCGGCGACCAGCAGCGCGGTCGGCGACAACGCGGCCAGCAAGGCGAGCCCGGCCGCCTGGATGAGCACTGGTCCTACCCACCGGGGACGGGGCGCCTGGATGGCACTGCCCGGCGAGAGAATGTCGTCACGGGTGACCCGCCATCTCGGGCCGGGCGGTCGGGCGGCCGATCAGCTCGATCAGCCCGAGGACCACCAGAAGCAAGACCGCGAGCAGGACGACCACGAGGGCGGTCGGGCGGCCCCAGAACACGAAGATCAAGGCGGCGAGGCCCAGAGCGCAGACGCGCAGGGCGCGGCGGTGCGCGTAGGTCCACCGGCCGACCGGGCCGGTGGTGATCCCCTGGCGCTCGCCCATCTTCCGGACCCAGGCGAACCCCGATGCGAAGACCTTACGGGTCCGCACCGCTGTCACCGACGGCCCGGTCATGAAGGCGCCTGCCGCCACGACCAGGCCGAGCACCAGGAGTGTGCGCAGCGCCGTCCTGATGAACCTGACCAGGGTGTCGAACATGGCCGCCGCGGCATCGCTGGGCAACACGCTGTTGGGCACGGAGTTCAGATAGATGCCGCGGATGATCAGCAGGCCCAGGGCGAGCAACAGCATGGACGCGGCGAATCCCAGCCCGGCTCCGATGAGGGCGCGCCGGTGACCTCGGGCGATGTAGATCCCGAGGCCGATCAGCAGCAGCGTCAGTATCGGCAGCACGATCTTGAGGTCGTTGATGAGCCGGTAAAGGGTCTGCGCCCTGACCAGGTCCCGGGAGGAGAACAGCGCGAGGGTGGGATGGAACGTCGGTATGTTCTTCACCAGCGTGAACCCGCGCCGGACCAGCGACTGCTTGACAATGGCGATGAACGGGGCCAGATCGATGGTGACCTGCCCGTTCCTGACGGCGACGGCGCCTCCGCCACGACCGGACAGCGCCGTTACCAGCTCCTGGTGGGCCACGGTGTTGACCTCGATCCAGGTGCGGGCGAACTGCGGGCTCGTCACGATCTTCTGCACCTGGGTACGGATAAAGCCGTCGATCGCGCCGGCGATCGAGGGCCCGAACGTCTTCAGCAGCGCGCCGACCCGGGACAGGCCCTTGCTGGTGAGCAGGGCCGCAGCCTGATCGGTGTAGCCGGTCACGTTGAGGTGGCTGGTGATCTCGTAGGTGACCCTGTCGGTCAAGGCATTCTGGATAACGGGCTCGTGGATCAGCGGCTCGATGTTCGCGATGTAGCGGTTGGTGTCCGAGACCTGGTTGGCATACCAGACACCCATCACCGAGACCGGGGCCAGAAGGCAGCCAACCAGGATGAGAATGGTGGCGACCGGGGTGCGCCAGCTGATCCGGTGCCTGTCGGCCGGGCTAGGCCGCCGTTCGCGAAGCCTGGCGACCTCGGCACGGAGGCGCTCCAGCTCAGCCCGTTCCTCTTGGCTGAGATCCGGGGCTGTGGCGGCACCCTTCAGTTCGCTGCTGGCGTCGGACATGAGCCACCTCCTTGCAGCCTCCCGAGCCAGGCGCTTACCGGGGCGCCGCGAGTCGTTCGGAATGGTCCGTCTGCGTACTCATCCAGGCTCGCCGGGCCGCCCGCGTCGCACCTCACCCGGCTTGGGTGAGTAGGCCGGGGATCGCGGCGGTGGATTGGTGGAGCATCCCTCGGGAAATCGCGTCGCCCGGTCACTCGCCGGGAGGGAGGCGCCCCGCCGGCCCGGGCCGGCGGGGCGCGCTCTGGGGTGCCTCCCGGGCACGGCATGGAGACCTGGCGCCCGGGAGGCACCTCGACAATGTCAGCTATTAGTCTGACCATTTACTGAAAGATTGCTGGAGGTAAACTTGACATTTTCCGATCGACCCGCGCCCGTGAACACCGGCGTGCCGGACGTGCAAGCTGTTGTTTGTAACCCCTCAGCTCGAACGTTGTATACGTCGGCGAGATCAGATCAGCTCGAGCTGGCGGGCCCGGCGAACTGCCTCGCTGCGGCGATCCGCCGCGAGCTTGCGGAAGATGCTTTTGAGATGTGACTTCACGGTGTTGGCCGAGATGAACATCTCGCTGGCGATTTCCTCGGTGCTCAGCATGTCTGAAAGGTGACGCAGCACCTCTTGCTCGCGTCCGGTGAGCGGCTCGACAACGAGCGGCCCGGTGGCCTCACCTGAGGTATCCGACGAAGCCG
>JASIJN010000094.1 GCA_030050125.1 Streptosporangiaceae bacterium
CCTCGGCCGCCGCGAGCGCCGCGCCCGGGGGCTCCGGCCAGATGAACTCCGCGACCCGGCCGTGTTCGGCGGCGGGCAGCCCGATGTGCACGTCGGCCCCGAGCGGGCGCGCGACCTCATCCCGCAGCATCGCGCCGACCGTCATGCCGGCCACCCGCCTGATCAGCTCCCCGGCCAGGAACCCGAACGTGTTCACGTGATAGCCATGCCCGGTTCCGGGCGGCCACCAGGGCGGCTCGGCGGCGAGCGAGGCGGTCATCGTGGCCCAGTCCAGCATGCTGCCGTCCGGCAGCGGATCGCGGAGCGCGGGCAGGCCCGCCTGGTGGCTGAGCAGCTGCCGCACCGTGATGCCCGCCTTTCCGGCGGCGGCGAACTCCGGCCAGTAGCTGGCGACCGGCGCGTCGGGGTCGAGCCGCCGCTGCCCGGCCAGACGGGCCGCGCACACGGCGATCAGGCCCTTGCCGACCGAGAACACGTTCACCAGCGTGTCCCGGCGCCACGGACGCGGTCCCGGGCCCGCCAGGCCGCCCCACATGTCGGCGACCACGGTCCCCTGGACCACCAGGCAGGCGGCGGCGCCGGTCTCGCCGCGGTCGGCGAAGTTGGCGGCAAAGGCCTCGCGCACGGCGCTGAAACGCGGGTCGCACCGGCCGCCGATGCGCGGTTCGTGTCCAGGCCCAGAACTCAACCCGTTCTCCCCCCTGCTCCGAGCCCTGGATAACCGGTCATGGAGCTAGTCGGCCTCCTATTCTGGTCAAACGTGACACAAGGTCACTAATAGCTGCTATTCCGGCAATGTGAGCCAGCCAATACAACCAGGATTGCTGAGTGGCTCCGATAAGGATCCAGGCAGCTTAAGATCACTCATTCGTAATTGAAAAGTTATATTGCTGAAAATTCTCATGAAGCTCCATTTACTGCTACCGTCCGGGCTTGTATGTCATCACGTACCTGGCCGTCCGGGCCACGATGCGCTGGGACGCACTCACCGCGGCTGTCTGGGCCGCCTGGAGGATGAGGCGAGCATGCAAGGACGCAGGACGGGCGGGGCCCCATGGGCGCGCGCCCGGGGCAGGTCATTCACCTTTCTCATAGCAGCGGCGGCGGTGCCGGCCCTGGTGGCCGGACAGTCCGTCATCGCGGGGTCGGCGACAGCCGCGCCCGCGGCGCTGAACGTCGCGACGGCGCCGATGACTCCGGCGCTGGCCGCACAGCTGTCGCAGCACGTGAACCAGCATGTGATCGTGATCATGAAGAGCCAGCTGGCCGCCGCCCCGGTGGGCAGCCGGGCGGCCACGGTGCGCGCCGGCATGATCAAGACCGCCCAGAAGCCGCTGTTGAACGAGCTGAGTGCGGTGCACGCCACCCACGTCAAGGCCTACCAGCTCGTGAACTCGTTCGCGGCCACGGTCTCCGCGGGCGAGGAGTCGCGGCTGAAGGCCAACTCGTCGGTGGCCGAGGTTATCCCGGACGTGACCATCCGCGGGGCGCAGCCCGAGACGGCCGGCCCGGCGCAGACCATCACCACGGCGGCGAAGAGGGTCAACCACAAGTCGGACGCGCCGACATCGCTGACCCCGAACGTGATCCCGGGCGCCTGCGGCGCGAACGGGGCGGTCCAGCTCGACCCCGAGGGCCTCGCGCTGATGGGCGTCGACTCGAGCAACCCGAACCAGCCGACCGCGCGGTCGCTCGGCATCACCGGCGCCGGCGTCAAGGTCGCCTACATCGCCGACGGGCTCGACCCGAACAACGTCAACTTCATCCGGCCCGACGGCACGTCGGTGTTCGACCCGGCCACGGGCGGCGACTACCAGGACTTCACCGGCGACGGCCCGGGCCAGCTCACCGACGGTGACGAGGCCTTCCTCGACGCCAACTCGATCGCTGGCCAGGGCATCCACGTCTACAACGTGCAGGACTACAGCGCGCAGCCCGACCCGTCCGCGTGCAACGTCCGGATCGAGGGCGTGGCTCCCGGCGCGAGCGTGGTCGGCCTGGACGTGTTCGGCACGTTCGAGGACACCACCGAGTCCAACTTCCTCGAGGCGATCAACTACGCGGTCGAGACCGACCACGTCAACGTCATCAACGAGTCGTTCGGCTCCAACCCGTTCCCCGACATCACCGCGCTCGACGCGACCAAGCAGTTCGACGACGCCGCGGTCGCGGCCGGCGTCACGGTCACGGTGTCCAGCGGCGACGCCGGCTCGGCCAACACCATCGGCTCCCCGTCCACCGACCCCAACGTCATCTCGGTCGGCGGGTCGACCGATGACCGCTTCTACGCCCAGACCAACTACGCTGCGGCGCGTTACTTCGCCACTACTGGCTGGCTGAACGACAACATCAGCGCGCTTAGCTCCGGCGGCCAGAACGAGACCGGCGGCACGGTCAGCCTGGTCGCGCCGGCCGAGCTGAGCTGGGCCTCCTGCAGCACCGACATCGCGCTCTACGTTGGGTGCACCAGCCCGATCGGCGAAGCGCCCGGGTTCGAGGAAGCCGGCGGGACCAGCGAGTCCTCGCCGCTGACCGCGGGCGTCGCGGCGCTGGTGATCCAGGCCTACCGGATCACCCACGGCGGGGCCAGCCCGACGCCGGCGCTGATCAAGCAGATCCTGGTCAGCACCGCGACCGACCTCGGCGCGCCCGCCGACGAGCAGGGCGCCGGCCTGGTCAACGCGTACAAGGCGGTGCAGCTCGCCGAGTCGATCAACGGCGGCAGCCCGCAGGGCGCCACGCTGCTCAAGTCGGCGAACTCGCTGAGCGCGACCGCGCTGCCCGGCACCACGCAGAGCTGGCCGGTCACCGTGACCAACACCGGCTCGGTGCCGCAGCTGGTCAGCGTCCAGGGCCGCGACTTCGGGCCGGACCAGAACGTTCAGAGCGGCACCGCCGTCCTGAACGACGCCACCAGCCCGCAGTTCGAGAACTACCAGGGCCTGCAGAACAACTACGCCGAATTCCACTTCATCGTCCCGCCGGGCCAGGACCGGCTGGTCGCGTCCGACTTCTATCCGGGCAACCCGAACAACGGCCTGAACGCGCGGGTGCGGATGATCCTGATCGACCCGTTGGGCCGGTTCGCCTCGCACTCGTTCCCGCAGGGCGTGGGCAACTTCGACACCGCCGACGTCACCTACCCGACACCGGGCCTGTGGACCGGCGTGCTGTTCGGCGACGTGGCCGCGGATGGCGGGACCAACGGGACAGTCGGCTGGCAGGTGTCGACCGAGCAGTTCGCCTCGTTCGGCTCGGTCTCGCCGTCGGTCCTGGCTCTGGCCCCGGGCCAGAGCCAGACGGTCACGGTGACCGAGACCACGCCCTCGTCACCTGGTGACTCGGACGGGTCGATCGTGTTCACCTCGAATCTCGGGGCCGGCGGGACCAGCACGATCCCGGTGACGCTGCGCTCCGAGATCGATCCGGCCAACGGCGGCGCGTTCAGCGGCACGCTGACCGGCGGTAACGGCCGGGCGCCCGGTGAGGGTCAGGAGGAGTTCTACGAGTTCAACGTCGGCCACGGCGTGAAGAACATCACCGCCAACGTGTCGCTCACCAACGACGTGAACGACCCGGTGGGCTCCTACCTGATCAGCCCGGACGGCGACACGCTCGGCTTCGGGCAGAACAACACCAACGGCACCCAGACGCTGTCGCTGACCGCGTACACCCTCAACCCGGCGCCCGGCACCTGGACGCTCATCGTGGAGTTCTCCGAGCCGGTGGTCGGGGACGAGATCTCCCAGCCGTACACCGGGAACGTGGTGTTCAACGACGTCAGTACCAGCGCCCCCGGGCTGCCAGACTCCCCGAGGATCGTCCTGGCGGCGGGCACGCCGGTGACCGTCCCTGTGACGATCACGAACAACGGCGACGCGCCGGAGGACTTCTTCGTCGACCCGAGGCTGGACCAGACGGCCAACATCACGCTGGCCGGCCAGGACCAGATCGCCGGAGTGACCCTGCCGATGACCGGAGCCGAGCCGGCCTGGTTCGTGCCGACGGAGGCGTCCAGCGCCAGCAGCACGTCGACCGCGTCCCTGCCGATCATGTTTGACTGGGGACCGTTCCAGGGCGACCCGGACCTCTCCAGCCACAACCCGGGTGCCGGCCCGCTCTGCGCGACGACCGAAACGGTCAGCTACAACCCGCCAGGCGCCAGCATCGAGAACGGCTTCTGGGGCTCCGCCCCGACCGAATGCGGGCCGTACTCAGGTCCGGCGCCGGCGGGCACCGCCAGCTCGTCCATGACGGTGGTGGCCAAGCAGTTCGACACGTCGGTGAGCTCGACCACGGGCGACATCGAGCTCGCGTCCATCAACCCGGCCGCGACGGTCAGCCCGGTCACCATCAACCCGGGCCAGACCGCCACCATCGATGTCACGATCACGCCGTCCGCGGCCCCGGGCACGACGGTGACGGGCACGCTCTACGTTGACGATCTGCTCACGGCGGTTCCGCCGTACGATCAGTTCGCCGCCGACGAGCTGGCCGGAATTCCCTACTCCTACACCGTCGGATAAGGCGAGACCCCGCGGGGGACCCTAACCGGTCCCCCGCGGGACACGCCCTGCGGGCACTTCGCGGGCGAGCCCAGGGTGCCCTGTACGGCCGGTGACGCCATGTCACCGGCCGTATCCTGTTGTGGTCCCGGGGGCTGATTGGGCAAGTTCCCATTACCGGACATATCCGCTATAACCGGTCACCTGGCGGCCTTATCCAGCGCGGCCCAATGACATGAACGGGCCGTCGCTGCTGCTGTTTCAGCAACGATGGGCCGCTCACACTAATCCCCGGCCTGGCCGGCCGGGTTCGGGGGCGGCCGGGGTTCAGGCAGCGGTGACTGTGTGTCCGCGGGGGCGGGAGGGCGTGGTGTCCGCGAGGACGGCGGGGTGTCCGCGGGGGGGTGCGTTGTCCGCGAGGACGGCGGGCGTCCGCGGAACGGTCAGGGAGCGCTGGTTCCGGCTCGCCCGTAGCGGTCCTCGAGCCGGACCACGTCCTCGCGCCATCCTGGATAGGCGGTGGACGCCTCGGCGAAGTCCAGGTCCGAGATCGCGGTGATCCGGTGCAGCACGCCCGCCGGGAGGTGGATGGTGTCTCCGGGGCCGAAGTGCCGATCGGTCAGCCGGTCGGCAGCGGCGCCGTACTCGATCAGCGCCTCCCCGATCATGACGCTGATCGTCTCCTCCTTCTTCCGGTGGTACTGCAGGCTGAGCGAGTGTCCGGCATCGACGTGGATGATCTTTCCGATGTACTTGCCGTCGGCCGCGGCGAAGATCAGCTCGTGTCCCCAGGGTTTGTCCTGCCTGGCCGCCCGGTAGATCTCGGCCTCCGGAACCTGGGCGGGCGGGTCGCCAGCGTTCTGGGTGCTGCTCATGAATCCTCCAACGTGTCACCCGCCTGGCAGGGGCGGGTCAGGGTCGGTCCCGGCGCCAGGCATGATCTTATGCACGGTCGGCCACCAGCCCGAGGCAGTCGGCGATCTCCGCGGCCAGCCGGTCCGCAGGCTGGGCCGCGTCGAGCAGAATTACTTGCTCGCTTTCCCTGGGTTCCTCGAGCTCGGCGAACTGGCTGTCCAGCAGCTGGACGGTGAAGAAGTGGCCGTGTCGTGCGGCTAGCCGGGCATGCGCGAGCTCCCTGCTGATCACCAGGAACGCCAGCCTGGCCGCGGGCCGCCCGGTGAGCAACTGGTCCCGGTAGCTCTGCTTCAGGGCCGAGCATCCGGCGACCGCCGACTCCCCCGCCGCTATGCGCTCGTCCATCCACGCGGCGATCCCGGCCAGCCAGGGCGCGCGGTCGGCGTCGGTAAGCGGGATGCCCGACCGCATCTTCGCGATATTCGCCGAGGGATGAAACGCGTCGGCGTCGGCGAAGCGCCAGTGCAGCCGCCCGGCCAGCAACACGCCAACCGTCGTCTTGCCGCTGCCCGCCACACCGCCCACGAGAACGATCATCGAGGCACAGCGTACCGGGCGCCGGCGCGGGGCGGCAGCGGGTCAGCCCGGGAGGAACCAGGGTCCCGGCGGCAGCCGACGACGGCGCTTCAGCGAGAGCGGCGAGCCGCGCACCGCCTCACCGGCGGCTGTGGTGGCCCCAGGGCTCGGCGTGGCCGGGCCACGCGGCACGGCAACCGGTCCCGCTGGCGCGAGCCGTCACCTCGGGCGAATAACTCGCACAGGAATCTCTTTCGCCAGCACATTGCTCCCTCGTGGCATAGGAGGCAGTCTCGTTACGACGGAGTTATAACACGGTCCCGGCCACAGCAGAAGCGGTTCTCTGATTGCAATCTGCAGAACGCACGTTTGATTTCGCAGCAAAGGCTAATAGGCCATGTACTATTGGGTTGTTTGGTGCCTTTGCGCAGCTTTCCCCGCCCACCGCTGAATACTGACCTTGTGAAAAGAACCCGGGGGGCGAAGGCCCCCCGGGTCCCTCGTGCGTGGCCTGGCCGGATCAGAGCGGGCGGACCTGCTCGGCCTGTGGGCCCTTGGCACCCTGGCCGGCGGTGAACTCGACCCGCTGGTTCTCGTGCAAGCTGCGGAACCCGTCAACCTGGATCGCGGTGTGATGCACGAAGACGTCGGCGGTGCCATCGTCCGGTGCGATAAAGCCATAGCCCTTGTCGGCGTTGAACCACTTTACGGTGCCCTGAGGCATTTACCTTCTCCTACGAGACGATCTCCGGGATCCTCTTCTGAGGGCCCCGGGTTGCCGCGGCCGTGCGTCTGCTTTGTGGGCCCCGGACTCCGAGAGACCGGCTCTCAGATCCGGCGGGCGCAGGTCGCATGAAAATCCGAACGCAACCAGGGCTATCCAACACCATCGGCGATGCCGATGTTACGCGGTCCAGCGAGTTCGCCGTTTTGTCGCGCTCGTCCCGCAGAGCTTTCCGCGCCTATCCAAACAGCGGCAGCCGCCGCGCCAGCTCGCCTAGGACCGCCCGATCGGCGGCGGTGACCGGCGCCCGGCCGGTGCCCTTGAGGGCGCAGGTCTGGTCGTCCCATTCACCGGGCATGGGCGTACCGAGCAACCCATCCAGGACCCACCGCACCAGGGCAAGGGAGGCGGCGTCAGGGGGCGGGGCCGAGGGCAGCGCCACGGTCAGGTCGAGGTAGTGAACGGCGGCCTCCACTGCCAGCGTGGCCATGAAGTCGACCGTGGTCAGCACGTGCCCCTGGGTCGCGACCGCCTGGTGCGGACAGGCACGGGCCGCGCGGCAGGCTGCCTCGGAGGTCTCCCGCCACTCCCACTGCAGGCCGCCCGGCGGATAGGCCGAGGCCACCATGCGCACGTGCCGTGCGTGGGCCGCGGCCTCCGCGCGCCCGGCCTGGGCCGACTCGCCCAGAAGAGGGTAGAGGGCCCAGTACCCGACCTGGTCCACGTCGGGGGGCTCGGCCGACGGACTGGCAAACGTGCGCAGCGCGCGCCGGGCGTCGAGTAGCTCGTGATACAGGACGTCGGCGACGGCCCAGCCGGCACACCGGCTGGGCAGCATCAGGTCGGCCTCGCTCAGGCCATCGGCGACCGCGGTGATGTTCCGGTAGACGGACTCGAGCGCGCCCACGACTTCGATGCGGCGCCGTTCGGCCATGGCGCTGATTCTGCCAGCGGCGGCCAGGCCGCCGTGCCGCACGGTCGCGCGGCGGCGCAAAGTGGTCGAGCGGGCCAGCGACGGCTATAATGCGATTTGTGCCGCACCGCTAGGGCTACGGTCTTCCTCGCCTGTACCTGATTACCCGGGCCGATCTGCATCCCGGAACGCAGGCTTGCCAGGCGGCGCACGCGGCAATCGACTTCGCCCTCGCCTTCCCGGCCATGGCCGGCGACTGGCATGCGGCATCGAACACCCTGGTCGTCCTGGCGGTCGCCGATGAGCTGTCTCTGGGCTGGCTCTGCGACGACGCCGAGGCCGGGGGCCTGCGTGTGGTCCGGTTCCACGAACCGGACCTCGGTGGCGCCCTGACCGCGGCCGCGTTCGAGCCGGCCGCGGCTCACCTGGTTTCTCGCCTCCCGCTCGCCTTCTCGCGAGGAGAGGAGGTGAAAAGATGACCGTTCCTTCTGACGCAGCCGCTCTGCGCGCGCAGCTTGTCGAGCTCGCCGCGGAGCGGGACGCGCTGCGGGCCCAGCTCGACGGGGACCTGCCTGCGGCCACGCGCTGGCTGCAGCGCAAGGTGTGGCGGCAGGCCGCGGCCCTGGACGCGCTGAACCGTCGCGTGGTGACGCAGCGGTTCGTGCTGCGGAGTCTCGACGAGCTCGGCCGGTCGCTAACCGCGGCCGAGTACCGGGCCGCCCGGGCCCGGATCGCGAACGCCCAGTTGCGCGATCGGATCCAGGATCCGGACGCGGCCTGAGCACAATGGGGCTAGGCCGGGCGGCCGCGCGGCCCACTGGCCGCGCTGTGCCGGCCGGTCGCCCCGCCAACCCCAGGAGCCCGACGGTAGGGCAGCCGCCTCTAAAGCGGAGTGCAGCGGGTTCGACTCCCGCCTGGGGTACGCGTTCTGCTTGATCATCTTGCGGCCGGGGCGCTCAGGGCTGGGGGCGGGCGATCGGCGCGACGGTGGCGTTCGCCGCCCGGACCAGGTCGCCCGGGGCCAGCTCGATCTCCAGCCCGCGCCGCCCGCCGCTGCAGTAGACGGTGGGGAACTCCAGCGCGGTCGCGTCGATGACCACGGGCAGCCTTCGGCGCTGGCCGACCGGCGAGATCCCGCCCGCCACGTAGCCGGTCGCCCGTTCTGCCGCGGCCACGTCGGCCATGGCGCCCTTCTTGCCGCCGACCGCGGCGGCCAGCGCCTTCAGGTCAAGCTGGGCGGACACCGGCACCACGCCCACGGCCAGCGCTCCGTCCACGTCGGCGACCAGGGTCTTGAACACCCGGCCGGACGGCACTCCCAGTGCCTCGGCGGCTTCCGTCCCATAGGAGCCGTGCCGGGGGTCATGCTCATAGGTGTGCACCGTGTGCGGGATGCCCAGCCTGGTCAGCAGCGCCGTCGCCGCGGTGCCTTGTCCGGCCACGGGAGGTCAGCGTAGCCCAGGACCGCCCGCCCCCGGACGGCTTCGCGCGCGGCTACCGGGGCGGGTCCCCGCGCGGCTCACCGCCACCGTCGGCGCGCCAGCGCCGGTACAGCGCGATGAACTCGTCCTGCACCGGCTCCGGGAGGTCATCGACGGTGATCGACCCGGTGAGCTCGATCGTCGCGCGCATCTGGGCCAGGTACTCGGTGCAGTGCGGGCAGCCGGCCAGGTGCGCCTCGAACCGGCGCCGGCCAGAACGCGACAGTGAGCCCTCGAGGTAGTCGGTGACCAGCTCGACGGCCTGCTGGCAGACCAGGTCGCGGCGGGAAAGCCGCAGCTTGGACAGCATGGTCAGGCCCTCCCGAACTCGGTCTCAAGAACCTGGCGCAGCCGGCTGCGGCCGCGGTGCAGCAGCACCCTCTGGTTGCCTTCGCTGATCTCCAGCACGCTGCACACCTCGTCGCTGGTGAGGCCCTCGATGTCACGCAGCACGACGACCTCCCGCTGGCGGTCGGGCAGGTCATCAATGGCCGACCTGAGCCGGTCCGCCATTTTCGCGGCGTCGACCCGGCACTCGGCCTCCTCGATCCAGCGCTCCGGCGGGTCGGCCCAGTGGCCTGTGCCGTCGAACCGGGACCCGTCGACGGCCGGCTCCAGGTCGCCGACGGCCACGCTGCGCCGTTCCCGGGTCCCGGCGGTCCGGGCCCGGTTCACCAGGATCCGCAGCAGCCAGGTCCGGACCGACGACCGTCCCTCGAACCCGCCGATGCCGCGCAGCACGCCGAGCCAGGTGTCCTGCACCACTTCCTCGGCCACGGCCATGCTCGGGACATACCCCCGGGCGAGCCGGAGCATGGCGGCGTGGTGGCGGCGGACCAGGATGACGAAGGCCTGCTCGTCGCCCGCGCGCAGCCGGGCGAGCAGTACCGCGTCCGCGTCCTGATCCACCGCCGCCAGCCTAACGGGCCTCCTTTCGGGCTCGCAGCCGCTCGATCAGGCCGCCACGATGCCCTCGCCGCCGGCGGCTCCGGCCACGGTCACGTGGCCCACCTCGGCCAGCGACCCGCCGGGAGAGACGGCGAACTCGTCCACCACGCCGTTCCCGCCGGTCTGGACGTAGAGGAACCGGCCACCCGGCGTGACCGCGGCGTCCACGGTGCCGGGATCGGTCGCGGTCTGGCCGAGGAGCGTGAGCGCCCCGCCCGGGCCGGAGGCGTAGCCGCTGATCGTCGCGCTGCCGGCGTTCGAGGCGAACAGCAGGCCGCGGTCGGCCACGACCCAGCAGGTGGCCGACTGTCCGGTGCCGACCGTGTCGAGCGAGGTCAGCGTGCCGTCCGGCTCGAGCGTGAACGTCGAAAGGGCATTGGTGCCGGCATCGGCGACGACCAGGTGACCCGCGGGGTCGAAGGTAATCGCGAACGGGACCGCGCCCGGCTCGGCGTTCACCGTCGGCGTGCCCGACAGCAGGCCATTGGCGAGGACGCCGAACACGTCGATGTCACTGCCATTCGCCTTGGTGGTCACGATCAGCTGCGCGCCGTCCGGCGAGAACGCGGCCTGGCCCGGGGTGTTGGTGAACTGCGGGGTCGCCGACGGGTTCAGGCCCAGCGACCGGGCCGACCCGGGGATCGGGACCAGCCACCCGGCCACCACCCAGTAGCCGGCCACCGAGCCGCCGCCCTCCGCGTTCAGGACGTAGACCAGGTCCCCGTGGACCGCGACGCTGACCGGGAACGCCCCGCCCGAGCCGATCACCTGCCGCAGCCGCAGCCGGTCGCCCTGGACCGCGAAGACCGACACCGTGTCGCTGCCCGCGTTCACCGCGTACAGCAGCCCCCGGCTCGGGTCGTAGCCCAGCGATCCCTGGGAGGCCAGGTGATCCACGACCGAGCCGGCGAGCTGTCCGCCGAGCCCGCCGGTCGGATAGGTGCCGGCCAGGGTCAGGGTGCCGTCGCCGGCCCGGCGGTAGGCCACGACCTGATTGCCCGCGAGGTTGTCGGTCTGCACGAACACGGCGCGGCCGCCGGGCCACCCGGGCGTGGTCGCGGCGCCGGCCGCCGCCACCGAGCCCCCGGCGGCCAGCACCAAGCCCGCGACCAGAGTGCTGCCGAGGCCGGCCGTCACGAGACGAGCCAGGACTTTCATGCGCTCTCCTCCTTGAAGACGAATGGACCATGCGCCATTCAGTCCTCGCCGGAGACGGCGCGTTACAGTCGGCCTTTCAGAGGGCCTTTACGCTCAGGAAGCCGGCTGGACCAGGGTCCCGATAGATATTGACCGCCGCGACCTCGAACTGGTACGTCAGGCCCGGGACGAGCCCGGTGATCGTGGCCCGCGGCCCTGCGACGGTCCGGACCGGCACATAGCTTCCCGACACGCTGCGGATGAGGACCCGGTAGCGCAGCCCCAGCCCGGCCGACGGCCAGCTCAGCGCGGCTGTCCCGGGGCCTGACCGGGCCGTGATGCCGGAGACGGCCGGCACCGGCGGGCAGCCGCCCGGGTAGGACCACGCGCTGAACCACAGGCCCGGGTCCTGCTGGGTGATGGCCGGGTAATCCGGGGCCGCGGCCCGGGCATGCCCGCGGCGCGCGCCAGGCGGGCCGAAGGCCGACATCGGCACCGCGATGAACCGCGGCTGGGTCATCGCGTTGGTGAAGTGCGTTATGGACAGGCACGCGGCGGTGACCGCCTCCGAGTTGACGTTGTAGCTGATCACCAGCGTCTGCGCGGTGGACAGGGCCGGCTCGGCGCGGGCCTCGTACATGACCCGGAAGTCGTCGGCGGCCGACAGGCCGATGCCGGGAGCCCGGTACAGCACGATGCCCTCTGCCCGGTCGAACGGCCCCCAGGGCGCGGGCCCGGGGTAGGCGTCGATGTCGGGCGTCCCGGTCCCGGCCGTCTCTATCAGCCAGTAGCGCCCGTCGGCCGGCACGACGCTGAAGCCGGAGGGGACGTCGAGATGCTGGCCGGCCGGCTCGATCGGCTGGGCCTGGCTCTGGCTGCCGGTCCACTGCCCGGCGGCGTAGAACCGCCAGGCGCCGAAGTCGGCCAGCCGGCCGGCGTCGACCCGGGCCAGGTACAGCTCGCGGACCGGGCTGGCCGGGTCCGGGCTCTGCCAGCCGTACACGTAAACGGTGCCGTCGGCCGGGCCGGCCCGCAGCACCGCCGCCCCCCAGACGATCGGCGTTCCGCCGCCGGGCGGGGTGTACCCGGGCACCCGGGTGAGCCCTGGGCGGGCCACGCCGCCGTACGCCGGGCCGGCCCCGGCCGCGCTGAGCTCGCTGACCGGGTAGCTGGCGATCGTCGTGCCGACCGGGACGAACGGGATCGGCCCCGGCAGATAGTCGTTGTAGAACTTGACCACGGTGCCGCCGACCCGGATCCCGTCGCCGTCCCACTCCCGCTGGCCCGAGGCCGGGTCCGGCGGCTC
>JASIJN010000095.1 GCA_030050125.1 Streptosporangiaceae bacterium
CCGCATCCGAATTCTGCGACATTTACGCACATCGGCCGATCCCGTTCGGGGCTTTCAGCAGGACCTTCGACTCTGTGCCTCGCCTGACGCCTGGCGACACCGTGAGGTTACTTGGCGACACGGTGGGGTTAGTGGTCAAGGAGGGCCGACGCGTGAACGCCCAAGTTAACCTGGCGGCGGAAGCACTCAGACGTGAAAGCGCCGCCCGGCTGCCAGATCGGCAGGAGTCATCGGCCAGCCCGGTGATCGAGGTCCGCGGGCTCCGGAAGACCTACGACGGGGTCGACGCGGTGGCCGGCATCGAACTCACGGTGAGCGCCGGAGAGGTCTTCGCGTTTCTCGGGCCGAACGGCGCGGGGAAAACCACGACCGTCGAGATCCTGGAGGGATACCGGCACCGTACCGCCGGGGAAGTCTGCGTTCTTGGCCTCGACCCGGCCAGAGCGGGAAGGGACTGGCGGGCGCGCATCGGCGTGGTGTTGCAGGAATCCGAGCCGGAGGCCGAGCTGACGGTCGAGGAGTGCCTGTCTTTGTACCCGGGGTATTACCCGAGACCCCGGCCCGTCGGCGAGACGCTCGAGCTCGTCGGCCTGGCCGATCGCCGCGGCGCACGGTGCGGCCAGCTGTCGGGCGGCCAGCGCAGGCGGCTGGACGTCGCGCTGGCCCTGATCGGCGACCCGGAGCTGATATTCCTCGACGAGCCGACCACCGGCTTCGATCCGGCCGCGCGGCAGTCGGCCTGGCAGGTCATCGCCGGGCTCCGCGACCTCGGTACGACGATCTTCCTGACCACGCATTACATGGAAGAGGCGGAGTACCTGGCCGACCGGATCGCCGTTCTGGTGGCCGGGCGGATCGTGGCCGAGGGCACCGCCGCGACCCTCGGCGGCCGAGACACCAAGGCGTCCATCGTCACCTTCACGCTGCCGCCGGAAGTTCCGGCGGCCGATCTGCCGGCGGAGGTGACCGCCTCGGTGGTCAGCTCGGCCGACGGGCGGGTCGAGGCGACGTCCAAGAACCCGCTGCGCCTGCTTGGCGCGCTGGCTCAGTGGGCGGCGGCAAGGGACATCGACCTTCCCGACCTTGACGTCCACCGGCCCACGCTCGAGGACATTTACCTGCAGCTCACCAGGGAACCGCGATGACAGCCGTTACCGACCGTCCAGGCCACGCCGCCGGATCCGAGCTGAGGCTGCCTGGCCTCATAGCTCACGAGTTCGGCTCTGATCTGCGCTGCTTCCGGCGCAACATCCAGAGCGTGTTCTTCACCCTCGTCCTGCCCGTGCTGTTCCTGGTGATCATGGCCTCGATCTTCCGCAACGCCGTGGTCAGGGTGCCCGGCGGGAGCATGAAGGAGTCGGCGTACTACGTGCCCGGCATCATCGCCTTCGGCCTGATCGCGGCCGCGTTCTCCAACCTGACCGTCACCGTGGTGCGCAACCGCGAGTCCGGGATCTACAAGCGCCGCCGGGCCACGCCGCTGCCCGCCACCGTCGTCATCGCCGGACGCGCCCTGGTCGCCATCCTGACCGCGCTGGTCATCACGGCACTGCTGCTGGGTATCGGCTGGGCCGCCTACGGAGCGTCCATCCCGGGCCGCACCGCCCCGGCATTCGTCGTCTCCGTGGTCGTGGGCGCGATGGCGTTCTGCTGCCTCGGCTTTGCGGTGTCCAGCCTGATCGGGAACGTGGATGCCGCGCAGCCCGTGGTCCAGGCCATCGTCCTGCCGCTGAGCTTCATCTCCGGCGTGTTCATCGCCACCTCCGAGCTGCCCGCCTGGCTCGCCGACATCGGCAAGGTCTTCCCGGTCGAGCACCTTGTCGCAGCCCTTCTCGCGGCCTACAACCCGCACACCACCGGGTCCGGATTCCGCTGGGGCGACCTGGCCATCGTGGCCGCCTGGGGCGCGGTAGGGCTGATCATCGCCGTCCGCCGGTTCAACTGGCTTCCGCGCGGCGGCTAAGCGTCGCTCGTCATGAACCAGCACATAGGAGGCCCGAAATGCCCAGCGCGACGATTCCAAGAGCCATAACCCCCGACGAAGCCGCTGAGGCCCTGCAAGACAGGCTCGGCAACGGCTACAAGGTGACCCGCCACGGGAGCGGCTCACTGAGCGTGCACCACGGGCCGCTGGCCTTCGCCACGGTGCGCCTGGGGCGGGACGGCGACGCCACCACCTTCCACGTCCACGGCAGCGGGCTGATCATCGGCCGCATCATCAACGAGTTCGGCATCGCGCGCACGGTGACCGGGGCGATCAAGGACAGCCTTGGCCCGGCCGACGCCAGCTGACAAGACCGCCCGGCAAAGGCGCCTGGGCGCACGCGCCCGCTCCCGACGAGTTAGGAGGCCGAGATGCCGAAGATCATGGACGACGGTCCCGTGTACATTGACCCGGATGCTTGCCCCGACAGCGAGCGACTTGCCCGTGAGCAGGCTGCCAAGCACGCCAGAGCCAGGCGCCTGTTCAAGATCAGCACTGCTTCGGCGGGCGTCGGCGTGACCCTCCTCGTGCCCATCTGGGCTTTAACGGAGTACCGGAATGCGGGCGGCTGGCCGACCCGCGGGTTCGGCCAGCGCTCGGGGAGCCCTGGGGTGTGGAACAGCTGGATCGTCTACCCGTTCCTCGCGTACGCGCTGATGACGGCTGGCGACGGCTGGTTCGTCTACGGACGCAAGCCGGCGGTCACCGATCAGCGATCGGGCACGAACAGCGGGACGCTGAGGCCGGCGTGGTCCTCCCAGGAGACGGTGACGCGCTGATCGACGTGTACCGAGCCCGGGCCGGCGGCGATCTCGGCCAGCATGCGGAACCCTTCGTCCAGGTCGATGAGCCCGACCACGTACGGAATGCGGGCCCGGAAGAACGGCTGCCCGTTCTGCCGGATCACGGTGAACGTGTAGACGGTGCCGTGGCCGGCCGATTCGCGCCACTCCAGCTCGCCCCGGGTGCAGCCGGTGCAGTGCCGTCTCGGGTGGAAGACCACCTGGCCGCAGGCCAGGCAGACCTGGTAGGTCAGCCGGTGCCCGGCCGTCGCCGCCCAGAACGGCTCGGTGTCCGGCTCGGGGAACATCGGCAGCGGACGCTCGACCTGCTCGGCCATGACGCTCAGTCCCTTCCCAGGACGATCGTGCCCGCCGCGTGCCTGGTGCCGAGCTGGCCGCCGTTCCCGTGGGCGACGGCGAGGCGGGCCCCCGGCACCTGGGAGGTTGACTCGCCGCGCAGCTGGCGGGTGGCCTCGATGAGCAGGAAGATGCCGCGCATGCCGGGGTGGTTGGACGACAGGCCGCCGCCGTCGGTGTTGAGCGCCGGGCCCCCGGCGCGGTCGAACGCCAGCCGGCCGCCCGCGGCAAAGGGACCGCCCTCGCCCTTCTTGGCGAAGCCGAGATCCTCCAGGATGGCCAGGACCGTGATCGTGAACGAGTCGTAGATCATCGCGATGTCGATCTCCTCGGGGCGGACCCCGGCCTGGCCGAAGGCCTCCCGCCCGGAGCGCACCGCCGCCGTGGTGGTGATGTCGGCGCCGCCGGCCGGGTATCCGAGCGCCTCGCCGGTGCCGAGGATCCAGGCGGGCCGGGCGCGGATGCCGGCCGCGACCTCCCGCGAGACGATCACCACCGCGCCGCCGCCGTCGGAGACGACGCAGCACTCGAGCAGGTGCAGCGGGTCGGCGATCAGCCGCGAGCCGAGCACGTC
>JASIJN010000096.1 GCA_030050125.1 Streptosporangiaceae bacterium
TCCCGCCAGGCATACCCCGGATCGGGCGGTGCCGCGCGGCCAGCGTCGCCGGCGGTGGCCCGGCGGGGCGAGTCGGGGCGTACCGTCCCGCGAACTTGATCGTCGGGCGCGGCCCGGCGGCCAGCGTCGGCTGGCTCGGGCTGGTCATGGCCGCGACGGGAACGGGGCCGTTCGGAACGCCCAGGCCGACGGCGGGCGGGCGGATCGTCGGGCTTGGGCGAGGACCGCCCGCCCGTCAGGTACGAGATCCACTCGTAGTCGGCGTCGTCCCCGGAACCGCCGGCCCCCTGGCCCCACTCCTGCCGGAAGTCGTCTGTGGACTGGCGTCCCGGCGCGGGCGGAGCCCACTGCTCCGCGACCGCCTGCGCGGTCCGCCCGGCGGGCCGGTCCGGCGCCGAGGCCGACCACCCTCCCGCATCGGGCTCCTGCCAGCCGCCGTCCTGCCAGCCCTGGTCCTGCCAGGAATCGACGCCGCTATCCGGCGACCAGCCCGCGTCGGACGTGGCATAGGCCGACCGCTCGTCCTGCTGTGCCTGCGGCCATCGGCTGCTCATGAACTGAGTTACCCCTGACACTGACGCGGCTGTGTTCGGCCTAGCGAGATCACTACATCATGCGGCAAGATCCGCACCGTTCGCCACATCATTGGCCGTGTTCGCAGGTCGTGGCGTCGTCGGTGGACCAGCGCCGACGGCTCTTGCGGCACCCGACCATGACGACGGATGATCCGGGTAGCAGGCACTACGGAGGCTGCCGTGGAGAACCGCTACGCCGCGCTGGTCCGGGGCCCTTCGGCGCTCTTCCCACGGGGCTATCTCTGGCTGATCCCGGTCTGGTACGCGGCCCTGGTCGCCCTGATCGAATACAAGGGCAAGCCGCCGTCGTGGTACTTGCCGCTGGCGGTCGGCGCCCTGTTGTTAGCGGCTCTCACGCTCACGGCGGTGCTCTCGACGATCAGGAACAACGCCTTCCTGGCCAACGAGGACGGCATCTGGCTGGGCCTGAGGGGCGGTGCGCGACGGCGGTTCGGGCCGCGGCGGCGCGGCCATCAGCACCTGCCGTGGGCGGAGATGCGCCAGCTCACGATCGCCTCCCGGCACTACGGTGCCCGGCTGGAGGTGTTTCCCGCGGGCGGTGTGCCCTCCAATCTCGGCCGCGTCGGGTGGCGGATCGCCGCGGCGGGCGTCACCGTGCTCATCCCCGCGGCCTACCTGTTCCGGTCGCCGGGCCTGCTGCGCCCGCGCTCGGACCCGCTCCGGTACCGGATCCCGCTCTACGACGTCACCCCCGAGCAGCTGCGCATGGCGCTGGAGCCGCTCGCGCCGCCGACCGTGACCATCGTCATGGTGCCGCGGTGGCGTACCCGGGCCCTGCGGCGGCTGGGGCGGCTGCGCCGCTCGCGGCTGACCACGGCGGCCTGACGCCGCGCCGACGACCGGCCCGACCAGCCCCGACCAGACCAAGCCAGACCCGACCAGACCCCGAGACCCCGCGCCGGCTGCTAGTCCGGCAGCGCCCGGGACCTGAGCGCGCGCTGCACCATGTCCCTGGCCTCGATGAGGAGGCGGGCCAGCCCCGGATCGGGGTTCTCCGCGGCCAGGAACGCGTCGACCTGCCGGACCAGCTCGGGCGACGCGGCGTGGTACGGGAACAACGCATGGCCGAGCAGGATCCGCAGGTGCTCGGCTCGCGACGACCATATGGTCGGCAGGACGGCCAGGTAACGCTCGGCGTAGGGGGCCAGCAGCTCCGCCTGGTCGGGCTGGGCGAACCCGCGGGAGACCTCGTCGACGCCCTGCGCGCCGAGATCCTGGCTGTCGGCCAGCAACGCCCACGCCGCGGCCTTGTGTGCGGCGTCGGGCATCGCGGCGCGGCTGGCGGCGGCGTGCCGCCGGCCCGCGATGGTCGGGTCGCGTTCCAGCTCGGCGTCGATCTCCGCGTCACCGGCACGGCCGGTCGCGGCGAGGCGGCGCAGCAGGGACCACCGCAGGTCGGTGTCGACGGTCAGGCCGGGTATCCGGGCCGTGCCGTCCCGCATCCCGGCGAGCAGGTCGAGCTGGCCGGGGGTGATCGCGGTCCAGCCGAGGAGCTGGGCCCAGACCACCTGGTAGTCGCTGCCCGGCTCGGCCGCGCGAAGCAGCCGCTCCGCCGCCGTGGCGAGCTGCCTCTTGCCCTCGGGCACCCAGGCCGGGTCGGCCAGTTGCACGAACATCCGCGCGGTCAGAATGTGCAGGGTCTGCAGCATCGACACCGAGGGCTCCTGGCCCATGCCGCCCGCCAGCATCCGGACGAACGCGGGCAGCGACAGCTCGGCCTCCTGCACCATGTCGATGGCCGCGCCCCAGCACACCGCGCGGGGCAGCGACTCGGCGAACGCGCCGATGGACTCGGTCACGGTGGCCAGGGACCGCGGGTCGAAGCGGACGATCGCGTAGCCGAGATCGTCGTCGTTGAGCAGGACCAGGTCGGGCTGGCGGGCGCCGACCAGCTCGGGCACCTCGGTGCGCGGGCCGGCCACGTCGACCTCGACCCGGCGGCCGCGGGCCAGCGCCCCGCCGGCCAGGTCGTAGAGGCCGATCGCGATGTGGTGCGGCCGCAGCGTGGGCTGCCGCTCGGGTGCCTCCTGCAGCACCGCGAACGAGCTGAACGCCCCGTCCGCGCCGACCTCGAACCGGGGGCGCAGCGTGTTCGGGCCCGCGGTCTCCAGCCAGGCCCTGGACCAGTCGGCGAGGTCCTTGCCTGAACTCGCGGTGACCGCACGCAGCAGGTCGGCGAGGGTCGCGTTGCCCCAGCCGTGGTCGGCCAGGTAGCTCTCGATGGCGGCGAAGAAGCTCGGCTGGCCCACGTAGGCCACCAGCTGCTTCAGCACCGACGCGCCCTTGGCGTAGCTGATCCCGTCGAAGTTCGCGATCGCCTCGGTCAGCGTGGCCACGTCGGCGGCGATCGGGTGCGTGGACGGCAGCTTGTCCTGCAGGTAGCCAAACGACTTGCGGTTGTTGCAGAACGTCGTCCAGGCCTCGGTGAACCGGGTCGCCTCGGCCGTGGCCAGGAACGCGCAGTACTCGGCGAAGGACTCGTTCAGCCACAGGTCGCCCCACCACCGCATGGTGACCAGGTCGCCGAACCACATGTGCGCCATCTCGTGCAGGATCAGCATCGCGCGCATCTCGTACATCGCGTCGGTGGCCTTCGACCGGAAAAGGAAATACTCCGAGACGACCACGCAGCCGACGTTCTCCATGGCCCCGCTCGGGAACTCCGGCACGATCACCTGGTCGTACTTCTCGAACGGGAAGCCAATCTGGAACAGCCCGGCGAAGAAGTCGAGGCCCAGCCTGGTGGTCGCGAACATGTCGTCCGCCTCGAGGTGCCCGGCCAGCGAGGCGCGGCAGGCCAGCCCGAGCGGGATCACCTGGCCGTCCGGCATGGTGTGCGAGTCGGTCACCAGGTGGTAGTCGCCGGCCACCACGGCGGTCAGATAGGTGGAGATCCGCGGCGTAGCCGGGAAGTGCCAGACCGCGACGCCGTCGGCCGCCCCGTCGCCGCTCTGGGGATCGGGCGCCGGCTGGTTGGACAGCACGGTCCAGTGCGAGGGCGCGGTGACGTGGAAGGTGAACGGCGCCTTCAGGTCCGGCTGCTCGAAGTTCGCGTACACGGTGCGCGCGTAGGCCGGCTCGAGGTTGGTGTACAGGTACACCGTGCCGTCCACCGAGTCGACCGTGCGGTGCATCCCGGTCCCGGTGTGGGTGTAACCGCAGTCGGCGACGACCCGCAGCTCGTTGTCCCCGGCCAGGCCGGGCAGCGCGATCCGCCCGCGCGCGTACGCCTCGGCCGGGTCGAGCTTCACCCCGTTCAGCACGATCTCGTGCACCTTCTCCGCGACCAGGTCGGCGTAGCTCGACGCGCCCGGCTCGCGGCAGCGGAACCTGATCACCGAGGTGGAGCCGAACAAGTCGCCGCCCAGGGTCAGGTCGAGCGCCACGTCGTAGCTGTCGACTGCGAGCAGCCGTGCCCGTTCGCTCGTCTCACTGCGGGTGATCTCGGCAATCGGCATCGGGCTTCCTTCTCGCAGAAGACGGACCGCCAAACAACCCAGGCTACCGAGGGCGGCGCCATTGGTAGATCATGACATCAGCCGAGGAGAGGACACGGGCCGATGGCACAGCAGGTATCGGGCGTCATCGCCCGCGGCAAGGGCGCGGATGTCGAGATCACCAGGGTCCTCGTGCCCGATCCCGGACCCGGGGAGGCCCTGGTCCGGGTGCAGGCCTGCGGGGTGTGCCACACCGACCTGCACTACCGCGAGGGCGGGATCGGCGACGACTTCCCCTACCTGCTCGGGCACGAGGCGTCCGGCGTCGTGGAGGCGACCGGCCCGGAGGTCACCGGGGTGGCTCCCGGCGACTTCGTGATCCTGAACTGGCGCGCGGTGTGCGGGCAGTGCCGCGCCTGCACGCGGGGCCGCCCCTGGTACTGCTTCGCCACGCACAACGCCACGCAGAAGATGACCCTGGCCGACGGGACCACGCTCTCCCCCGCGCTCGGCATCGGGGCGTTCGCGGAGAAGACGCTGGTCGCGGCCGGGCAGTGCACCAAGGTCGACCCGCGGATCAAGCCCGAGGTGGCCGGCCTGCTCGGCTGCGGCGTGATGGCGGGCCTGGGCGCCGCCCTGAACACCGGCGGGGTCGGCCGGGGCGACTCGGTCGCGGTCATCGGGTGCGGCGGCGTCGGCGACGGCGCGGTGCTCGGCGCCAGCCTGGCCGGGGCCCGGAAGATCATCGCGGTGGACGTCGACGATCGCAAGCTGGACTGGGCGCGGCAGTTCGGCGCCACCGACGTGATCAACTCACGGGAGACCGACCCGGTCGAGGCGGTCCGCGAGCTGACCGACGGCAACGGCGCGGACGTGGTGATCGAGGCCATCGGCCGGCCGGAGACCTACCGGCAGGCGTTCTACGCCCGGGACCTGGCCGGCACGGTCGTCCTGGTCGGGGTCCCGACCCCGGACATGCGGCTCGACCTGCCGCTGCTCGACGTGTTCGGCCGCGGCGGCGCGCTCAAGTCGTCCTGGTACGGCGACTGCCTGCCGTCGCGTGACTTCCCGATGCTGGTGGACCTGCATCTGCAGGGCCGGCTGCCGCTGGACAAGT
Source organism: Streptosporangiaceae bacterium (assembly GCA_030050125.1). Next base: position 5,151 of record JASIJN010000096.1, read on the forward strand.
TCGTCTCGGAGACCATCGCGCTCGGCGACGTCGAGGCCGCGTTCGCGAAGATGCAGCGCGGGGAGGTACTGCGGTCCGTGGTCATGCTGTGACAATGGGCCCATGACAGATCCGCACGAGGTACCCACGGTCACGCTGCCGGGCGACGTGTCCATGCCCATGGTGGGGTTCGGCACCTGGCCGATGCGCGGCCGCCAGGCCTGCGAGGCGGTGCGGCGGGCGCTGCAGGCCGGTTACCGGCACGTGGACACCGCCACGATGTACGCCAACGAGGACGAGGTGGGCCGCGCCGTGCGCGACAGCGGCGTGCCCCGGCCCGAGGTGTTCGTGACCACGAAGCTGCGCGCCAGCGACGCCGGGCGAACGCAGCAGGTCCTGGCCGCCTCGCTGCGCGCGCTCGGCACCGACTACATCGACCTGTGGCTGGTGCACTGGCCGCCGCGCGGCCGGGCCAGCGTGCTGGCCTGGCAGGACATGCTGGCGCTGCGCGACGAAGGGCTGGTCCGCGCGGTGGGGGTCAGCAACTACTCGCTCCCGCTGATCGACGACCTCATCCAGGCCACCGGCGAGGCCCCGGCCGTCAACCAGATCCACTGGAACCCGTGGCGCTTCAACCCCGGCCTGCTGCACGGGCTCGAGCAGCGGGGCGTGACCGTCGTGGGCTACAGCCCGCTCAAGGACACCAACCTCAACGACGAGGTGCTGACCGAGACCGCCTGGGCGCACGGCGTCACGCCCGCCCAGGTGGTGCTGCGCTGGCACCTGGAGCACGGGATCGCGGTCATACCCAAGTCCTCGGACCCGAAGCGGATCGTGTCGAACCTGAACCTGTTCGGCTTCTCGCTCGAGCCGCAGGAGATGGCCAGGATCGACGCGCTGGCGGCCTGAGGTGAGATACCGGGCCAGGCCGGGCTCGCCCCCGGACTGCTGCGGCTTCCTGCCGTCACAGGACGGATTCGGGTTCCCGAACGCGTGGCCTTCGTCGCCAGCCGTTACGCTCCGCACCCCACTCGGCCGGGTCGCGATCGGCGACTCGGCCGCGGGGCTCTGCGGCGGCATGGTGTTCGCGGCGCTGGACTACTGGCACGCCCGGTCTCGCCCGCCCGGGCAGCGGCCCGACCCTGGCTCCCCGCTGCACCGCTACGTGGTCCGCCGGCTGGTCGCGTCCTGGCGGATCCCGGCGGGGGTGGGCCGGTACTACCGGTGGATGACCCTGCCCGACCGGGAGGTGGCGCGCCGGACGCTCGCCCGGCACTGGCCGCGGGTCCAGGCCAGCCTGGACGACGGGATCCCGGCCGCGCTCGGCCTGGTCACCGTGGCCTCGGCCAACCCGGCCCGGCTCCGGCACAACCACCAGGCCCTCGCCTACGGCTACGAGCGCTCCGGCGGCGAGGTCATGCTGCGGGTCTACGACCCGAACTCGGGCCCGGCCGACGGCGTCGGCATCCGGTTCGCCGCCTCGCCGGCGGCCGCCGGCGAGGCGGCGTTCGCGCACAACCTGAACCTGGGCTGGCCGGTGCGCGGGTTCTTCCTGGTCCGCTACTCCCCCGCGGCGCCCCCGGCCTGAACCCGCGGCTATCGCGCCCCGTGATCCAGGACGGCGTACAGTACCCACAGGATCCCCCGGAAGGATGCGCCGTGGCCGAAACCCTTGCCAAGGGCGATCTGGTCGACGACTTCGAGTTGCCGGACGAGACCGGCACGCCGCGCAAGCTCAGCGACTTCCTGGCCACCGGCCCGGTGACGCTGTTCTTCTACCCGGCGGCGATGACCGCGGGATGCACGATGGAGAGCTGCCACTTCCGCGACCTGGCCCGGGAGTTCGCCGAGGTGGGCGGGGTCCGCGTCGGCATCAGCCGGGACAGCGTCAGCAAGCAGCAGCAGTTCGCCGACAAGAACGACTTCGGCTTCCCGCTGCTCTCCGACGCCGACGGCGAGATCGCGCGACGGTTCGGCGTGCGCCGTGCCCTCGCGCTGGGGCCGCTGGTCACCAGGCGGATGACGTTCGTCATCGACACCGACCGGCGGGTGCTCGACGTCATCCACAGCGAGGTCAGCATGAACGCCCACGCCGACCGGGCGCTAGCCGCCCTCCGGGCGCGGGGGGCCACTTAGCCGCTCTCGCCAGCCATGAAAGGGAACGCGCGACAGAAGGCGGAGACAATGACCGCAGAGGGCGCAGGACAGCAGGTCGTCGTGGTCGGCGTGGACGGCTCGCCCGAGTCCGTGGCCGCGCTGGTCTGGGCCGGCCGTTACGCCGCGGCGACCGGAGCGCGGATCCGGGCCGTGCACGCCTGGCACTACCCGACGGCGGCCGGGCTTCCGCCGGAGGGGAAGGCGCCGGAGTCGGTCACGTCCCAGGTGGAACAGCACATGCGCGACGACGTCAGCAACGCCCTGCGCGAGGCGGACATCGACCCGTCCCTTCACGTCGAGACCGAGATCGTTTACGGGCACCCGGTCGAGGTGCTGGTCAACGAGTCGGCCCGCGCCGACCTGCTCGTGGTCGGTCACCGAGGTCACGGGGCGTTCTCCGGGATGCTGGTCGGCTCGGTCAGCCTCCACCTGGTCACCCACGCGGCCTGCCCGGTGGTCGTGGTCCGCCAGCGATAGCGGGTCGCGGGCCCGGCGGGCGCGGGGCCACGGAGCGCGGGTCAGGAGGGCCAGCGGCGCAGCCGCTCGATCCGGGCCCGGATCTGGTCGGCTGTCGCCTCCGGGAGCGAC
>JASIJN010000097.1 GCA_030050125.1 Streptosporangiaceae bacterium
ATAGGGACGCAGCGCCGCCCGCGGCCCGCCGCCGCGGCGGAGCACCTGGTGCAGCCGGGTGAAGGTCAGCGAGATCAGCTCTTCCGCCCGGCCGGAGTCTGGCGTGAGCAGGCAGGCCAGCCTCCGCGCGGCCGCCACGTGCCGCTCGTGCAGGCGGGCATAGGCCGCCGCGTCACCCGTGGCGATCGCGCTGATCAGCTGGGCGTCGTCCCTGGGTAGCGCCCGGGAAGATGACTCGTCCATTCGCATTATCGTCCTGGTCCGGCCATTTAGTCCGCCTAGTACCGGCCAATCATCTCGTGTTCGGCGCCGCGGCGTGACGGCTTCGCCGCAGCCGTGGCCTCGAGACGGCGATCAGTGCGCGCGGAGGCGGGCCACCCCGCAGTACCCCCAGCGCGATCCCTCGCTGTCGGCCAGCAACGGATCTTCGGCGCCCCATTCGCCAAGGTAGGCCAGGCCCGGCCGGGCGCCCTGATGAGGGGCCTGGAGTTCCAGCCCGGCGAAGAACTTTGCCACCTGAGCCTTGGAGCGGAAATGCATCTGCTGCGAGGCGCTGGCGTATTCATCCCGGCCAGCCTGGACCGACCGGGGCGGCGCCTTGTCGGCTGTCGCGTGGGAAAGCGCCAGGTAGCTCCCTGGCGCGAGTGCCGCCATATACCGTGACATGATTCCCCACGGATCCGACTCGTCGCTCACGAAATGCAGCACGCCGGTGATCAGGAACCCGACCGGTTCGGCGAAGTCGATGAGATCGCGCATCTCCGGATGGCCGAGCACGGCGTCGGGGTCACGCGCGTCCGCGACGATCACGCGGGTTTTCTCGGCGTCCGTCAGCAGCTCATCGGCGCAGGCAGCGACCATCGGATCGATGTCCACGTAGGCGACACGGGCATCAGGAATGATCCGCCGCACCGTGTCATGGGTGTTGCGTAAGGTCGGCAGCCCGGACCCGATGTCGATGAACTGGTCCACGCCCTGTTCGGCTATCCAGCGTGCCGCGCGCCCGTGGAACCCCCGATTGGCCAGGATGATGTCCCGCAGCTCGGGCACCGCCGCCATGGCCCGGTCCGCCACCTCGCGGTCGGCCTGGAAGTTGTAGCTGCCGCCCAGCATGTAGTCATAGATCCGCGCCGGGCTGGGCACCGAGGGATCCACGCCCGGCGGTGTGCGCGGCTCCGCAGCCATGAGCGCCTCCTTCTTTGACGCACATTCTGGCATCCACCGGGTTGGGGCGGTCATTCCGGGCACCCCCTCCGGGAACGATGAGTACTTGTGCTCATGTGCGGCGGCGGGGCCCGGCCCACCATGGGGGCATGAGTACGACACCGCTGAGGCCCCACACCACCACCGCGTTCTACGTTCAGTCGGCCATCTCGTTCGGCGCCTCCCTGACCGCCGTCGGGCTCGGCATCGCCTACCTCCCGGTCGGCGCCTGGATCCGGGCGTTCCTCGCCGTCGGCATCCTCTACACCATCACCTCGGCGTTCACGCTGGCCAAGGTGGTCCGCGACCGTCAGGAGGAGTCGGCCGTGGTCAGCCGCGTGGACCAGGCCCGGCTGGACAAGCTCCTCGCCGAGCAGGACCTGCTCCGGCTTGAGACCGCCTGATCCGTGCGGGCCTGCCCGCACGCCCGTCCCCGGCCGGCCGCCCACATGGCGGCCGGCCGTTACGTGGCGGCCGACGGCCGCGAGCACAATAGCAACAAGCCCCCGATCCGGCGGCAAAAGACTCGCCCGCCGATCATGCTCGCACCGGGGTTCGTATCGACGAGAGGCGGCGGTCGTGCAGCGCAACGGCGGACCCGAGCGGTGGATCATCTGATGCCCCCGCCGACCGGTATGCAGGCCACGCTCGGCGATCAGGTGGCGGTCTTCATCGACCTCGAGAACCTGGCCCTGGGCGCCGGGGAGAACCTGCCCGGGACGGCCGACCCGATCCCGTACCGGGCGCTCGAACTGCTGTGCCGCGACTATGGCAACGCCTCGATCCGGCGGGCGTACGCCGACTGGTCCAAGCCAGAGTTCGGCCGGCACCAGCGCAACCTGGCCGAGAACGGGATCACGCTGATCCAGGTGACCAGGTTCGGGGCCCAGCAGAAGAACGCCGTCGACATCCTGATGGCGGTGGACGCGATGGAGGTGCTGATCACCCACCCCGATGTCGGCACGTTCATACTGGTCGCAGGCGACGGCGACTACTCGCCGCTGGTGCAGCGACTGCGCGAGTTCGGCAAGTGGGTGGTGGGGGTCGGCACCAAGGCATCGGCCAGCTCCCGGCTGGTCGCGGTCTGCTCCGAGTACAAGTACTGGGGAACGATCGTCGCCGCGGTCAACCCGGCGGTGCGCGCCGAGGTCGATGCCAAGTTCGACATCGCCGACGTCAGGCGCCTGGTGGTCGCGGCCATGGACGAGGCCCCGGACGACGACACCGCCACCGGCTCGTGGCTCAAGAGCAAGATGCTCTCCCTCGACCCGTCGTTCGACGAGCGCAACTACGGGGCCAGCACGTTCCGGGCCCTGCTCAGCCGCATGCCGGACCTGGTGCAGGTCAAGAAGAGCCGGTCGTCTCCCGACATGCTCGTCACGCTGGTCACCCGAGAGACCAGGGCGGAGCCCGACCGCAAGGCGGAGCCCGACCGCAAGGCCGAGCCGAACGGCAAGGCGGAGCCCGAGGGCAAGCCCGCTCCCGTGCGCC
>JASIJN010000098.1 GCA_030050125.1 Streptosporangiaceae bacterium
GGGCCAGCCGGCCGGGTCATGGGGCCAGCCGGCCGGGGCATCGGGCCACCCGGCCGCGGCCTCGGGCCACCCGGTGCGGTCGGGATCGAGGCCGGCATCGAGGCCGGGCGCGTCGGTGAGGGGGAAGGTCACTGCGGTTCCTCTGCTAGGTCCGGGCGATCAGCGACCGCCAGGCGGCGGCCAGCACCGGGTCGGCGTCGATGGCGGTGGCGAGCCGGTCGGGGTCGAGAACGAGCACCCGCGAACGGCTGTCCAGCCGGACGGTCACGCCCGACGGCGGAAGCGGGCGGTCGCCGGGGTCGAGCTCCCCGACGAACGCGCCGCTGGCCAGGCGGCGCAGCGGACTCCCGTCCCGCTCCACCGTGGCCGTTCCGTCGAGAATCAGGAAGCACTGATGGCCAGGGCGCCGCTCGTCGGCCAGGCGGCTGCCGGCCGGCAGGACGGCCTCGTCCCCGGCCAGCTCCACCAGGCCGGCCAGGCCGTCGCCGGCCCACGGACCTGCCTCATCCGGCGGCCCGGTCTGCGAGGTGCTCATCCTGTAGTTGTGCCTGACGGCAGTTACAAGTTAGTGACAAGCTGGCTGCAGACGATCAGGTCACGGCTCTAGGGGAACATCGATGGGCCAGCCCGCCGGTTACTCGGCCACGCCGCTGCCGCAGAAGCTCGGCATCAGCGAAGGGGACGAGGTCGCCCTGATCGGGGCGCCGGAGTGGCTGGAGGATGCCATTGCGGCGGTACCGTCCGTGGCCGAGGTGCACACGCACCTGGACGGCGGCACGCTGTTCGACGTGATCGTGGTGTTCGTGTCCTGGCGCGCGGAACTCGAGGCCAGCCTGGGCCGGCTCCGGGACCGGATGGCCCCGGCCTGCGGGCTGTGGATCGCCTGGCCCAAGCGGGCCTCGAAGGTCCCCACCGACATGAGCGACGACGTGGTGCGGGAGGTCGCGCTGCCCACCGGCCTGGTCGACAACAAGGTGTGCGCGATCGACGAAACCTGGTCGGCGCTTCGCCTGGTGATCAGGCGCGAGCACCGCTAACCGGCCCGCTCAGTCCAGCAGGCGCTCGCCCTCGAAGATGCCGAGCTTCTCGCGGTAGAGTTCCAGGCCGACCCCGTTGGGGTCGCGGAAGTACATGCTGTCGTCCGCGCCCCGGTCCGGGCCCAGGTAGTCCACGCCCGCCTGCTCCAGCTTCTGCTTCGCCGCGTCGAACTGCTCGGCCGAGATCGAGATGGCCAGGTGCTGCACGGCGCCGATGGTCTCGCTGAACGGCGGCAGGTCGTATCCGGGGAAGTCGAAGAACCCGAGCAGGTTGTGGTTCCCGATGTCGAAGAAGAAGTGGTTCGAGCCCGCGTAGTCGCGGTTCTCGACCAGCTCAACCAGGGGGAAGCCGAGGAACTCCTGGTAGAACCTGATCGTCTCCTCGGTGTCCTGGCAGATCAGGGCGAGGTGATGCACTCCCCCGACCGTGCTCCTCGGCCGGTCCTCCTTCGGATGCAGGTAACGCTGGCGCAGTTCCTCGCGGCGCGCCCGGACTCGCTCGAGCTCGGCGCCCTCTGGCTGTGGCATGACCCGCCTCCGTCCTCATCGATCGTCACTACCTAGTGTGCCGCAGGCAGTTCGAGGTCGGCCGGGCTCAGCCCCCGGTGACGGAACGCCCAGCCGCGCAGGCCGTGACCCACCTGGGCCAGGGCCGGCGGCGGCACGGCGACCACCGGGCACCGCGCGTGTGCCACGCAGTACCGGCTCGCCCGGCAGGACAGCGCGTGCGCCAGCGGGCCCCGCCGCCCGGCGCCGATGACCAGCAGGTCGCCGGGTTGGGAGGCCAGGTTGGTCAGCACCTGGCCGGGTTCGCCCCGCACCACCTCGGGCTCGAAAGCCACGTCATCGGGGACGCCGCCGAGCGCGAGGCCGATGGCCTCCCACAGGCGCTGCCAGGCGGCGTCCTGCCAGACTTTGCGCAGGTACGGCGAGGGGTGAGTGCGGTCGGCGAGGTCACCGCCCGGGGGCATCCATGCGAGCACCGCGATCAGCGCGGCGTGGTCGCCGCGAGCGAGATCCGCGGCATGGCGCAGCGCATGGAGGCTGCCCGGAGACCCGTTCACGCCGACGATGACCCGACGTACCCCGGACACGGTTTGGCTCCTTCCCGTCGGGGATGTCTGGTCCCAGTTAACCCCCCGCGGGCCGACCGGGCCTAGTTGCTGACAGTTCCCAAACGCCTACCCCGCGATTCATACGGAGCCCAGTCAAGTATTTGACAGTGACTATCAAAATAGTGTAACTTCTATTTTAGGTTGGCTACTGAAAGAGCGTCGATGTGAAGAGGAAGTGAGTGCCATGAAGAACCTCGAGCGCCGCTGGTGGGCGCTGGGCGCCCTGGCGCTCAGCGCCCTCGTCGTCGGCCTGGACCTGACCGTGCTCAACCTGGCCCTCCCCACCCTCGGAACCGACCTGCACGCGTCAACCAGTGACCTGCAGTGGTTCATCGATTCCTACAGCCTGGTCCTGGCCGCGGCGTTGCTGCCCGCCGGCCTGCTCGGCGACCGGTTCGGCCGCAAGAAGGTGCTGGTGCCCGCGCTGGTGCTGTTCGGTCTGGCCTCGCTGGCCTGCGCGTATTCGCGGTCGTCCGGCGAACTGGTGGCCGCGCGCGCCGCCCTCGGCCTGGCCGCGGCGGTGATCCTGCCGTTGTCCCTGGCCGTGATCCCGGTGCTGTTCAGCCCCGAGGAGCGGCAGAAGGCGATCGCGGTCGTGATGGCGGCGGTGTTCATCGCCTACCCGCTCGGCCCGATACTGGGCGGCTGGCTGCTGGACAGCTTCTGGTGGGGCTCGGTGTTCCTGATCAACGTGCCGGTGATCGTGCTCGCGCTGGCCGCCGTGACCCTGCTGATGCCGGAGTCGCGCAGCGAGCAGCGGCCGCGCCTCGACATGGTGGGCGTGGCCGTCTCGAGCCTAGGGCTGGTCGCCCTGGTCTACGGAATCATCAAGGCCGGCGAGGACGGCTGGGGCGACGCGGCCGCGCTGGCCACGATGGCGGCCGGCCTGGCCGTGCTGGCGGGGTTCGTGTTCTGGGAGCGGCGGGTGTCCCTGCGCCCGGGCGGCCAGCCGCTGGTCCAGCTCAGCCTGTTCCAGTCGGCCGGTTTCACCTGGGGCACGATCCTAGCCACGCTGGTGTCGTTCGCGCTGTTCGGGATCTTGTTCGCGATGCCGCTGTACTTCCGC
>JASIJN010000007.1 GCA_030050125.1 Streptosporangiaceae bacterium
CAGCCTACCGAGCGCCGGCCGCTGCCCGCGCCGCGCGGCCGGGGCTCAGGCCAGGCTCTGCTCCCAGCTAGCGTGCAGGGCCGAGTACTCGCCGCCGGCGCCGAGCAGGCGGCCCGGCGGCCCGTCCTCGACGATCCGGCCGGCGGAGATGACCAGCACCCGGTCGGCGATCTGCACCGTGGACAGGCGGTGCGCGATGATCAGGGCGGTGCGCCCGGCGAGTATCGTGCGCAGCGCCCGCTGCACCAGCCGCTCTGTGGGGATGTCCAGCAGCGACGTGGCCTCGTCCAGCACCAGCACGGCGGGAGCCGCCAGGAACGCGCGGGTGAACGAGATCAGCTGGCGTTGCCCGGCGGACAGGCGCCCGCCGCGCTTGCCCACCTGCTCGTCGTAGGCGGCGGGGAGCGCGCAGATGAACCCGTGGGCGCCGATGGCCAGCGCCGCGGCCTCGATCTCGGTCCGGGACGCGCCCGGCTTGCCCAGCCCGATGTTGTCCGCGATCGTGCCGCTGAACAGGAAGTTCTCCTGGGTGATCAGGGTGACTTCGCGCCGGAGGCTGGGCTCGGACAGGTCTCGCAGATCGACGCCGTCCAGCAGCACCCGGCCCTCGACCGGGTCGTAAAACCTGGCCATCAGCCGGGCGATCGTCGTCTTCCCGGCGCCGGTCGCCCCGACTAGGGCCACGGTCTGGCCGGCCGGGATGGTCAGGTCCAGGCCGGGCAGCACCGGCGCGTTCCCGTACCCGAACCGGACCGCGTCGAACCGGACCGTCCGCCCGCCCCGTCCCGGCGCGGGGGGCAGCGGCACCGGGGCCTGCGGCTCGGCCAGGGCCGGCGCCTCGTCCAGGACTCCGGAGATCTTCTCGAGGGCCGCGGCGGCGGACTGGAAGGTGTTGTAGAACTGCGACAAGTCCTGCAGCGGGTCGAAGAAGCGCTGCAGGTAGAGCAGGAACGTGACCAGCACGCCGACCTTCATGTCGCCGTCGATGACGCGCAGCCCCCCGTACAGAAGCACCGCTCCGATCGCGAGGTTGGCCACCAGCGTGATCCCGGGCGAGTAGATGGCGATCAGCCGCGAGGAGCGCAGCACGGCCGCCGCGTAGTCGCCGTTGAGCTCGCCGAATATCTCCTCGTTCCGGCGCTCCCTGCGGAAGGACTGGACCGCGCGGATGCCGCCGAAGGTCTCCACGAACTGCACGATGACCTGGGCGATCGTCTCCCTGGTCCGCCGGTACGCCGTGGCTGACTCGCGCCGGAACCAGACCGTGAGCCAGGTCAGCGGGCCGAACCCGGTCAGCACGACCAGGGCCAGCGGCCAGTCGAGCAGCAGCATCCCGGCTCCGACCAGCAGCAGCGAGAGGACCGCCGACACCAGCGAGTCCAGGCCGTCGTCGAACAGGTCGCTGATCGAGTCGATGTCGGAAACCTGGCGCGAGATGACCCGGCCGGAGGTGTAGCGCTCGTGGAACGCCACCGGAAGCCGCAGGAAGTGGGCGAACAGGCGGCGCCGCAGCTCGATCACCACGTCGGCCCCCAGCCGGCCCACCGCCCTGACGTAGGCCCTCGTCGCCACGGCCTGGGCGGCCACCGCCGCGGCGAACGCGACGATGATCACGACCAGCGGCCCGGCGACGGGAGAACCAGGGGACCGGGTGAGCTGCGGGATCCGGTCGATCCCGATCCCGACCAGCCAGGGTCCGGCCAGGGCCGCGATGTTCGCCAGCACGATCAGCAGCAGGATCATCGCGATCCGCGCCCGGTACGGGCGGATCAGGTCCTGCAGCAGGCGCCTGCCGCGCAGCCGCAGCAGCGTGGCCAGGCTGGCCGTCACCTCGTCGACGTCCTCGGCCGCCACCCCCCGCCACGCGGGCACCGTTGCCTGGCTCACCGGCGTGCCCGCGTCAGGTCCGCGGCCTGGCCGGTTTCCGGCTGGTCCGCGCCGCTCATCAGCTCGCGATAGCGCTTCTGGGTGGCCAGCAGCTCCTGGTGCGAGCCGGTGGCGGCGATCACGCCGCCGTCGAGCAGGGCCACCCGGTCGGCCAGCAGGACCGTGGAGGGCCGGTGCGCGACCACCAGAGCGGTGGACGCGGCGAGCACCCGGGCGAGCGCGCGGGTGACCCTGGCCTCGGTGTGCACGTCGAGCGCTGACAGCGGATCGTCGAGCAGCAGCACCGACGGGCGGGCCAGGATCGCCCGGGCCAGCGCCACCCGCTGGCGCTGGCCTCCGGACAGGGCCATGCCCTGCTCCCCGATCCTGGTGTCCAGCCCCCAGGGCAGCCGGGCGACGAAGTCGGCCTGGGCCACCTCGAGCGAGGCCAGCAGCTCGTCCTCGGCCGCGTCCGCCGCGCCGTAGCTGACGTTCTCCCTGACGCTGGCCGAGAACAGCGTGGGGTCCTCGAAGGCGCAGCCGACCGCGGTGCGCAGCACGGAAAGCGGCAGGTCCCTGACGTCGGTGCCGTCCAGCAGGATCGAGCCGCCGGACACCTCCGCCAGCCTCGGCACCAGCTGCAGCAGGGTCGTCTTGCCCGCGCCGTTCGGCCCGACCAGCGCGACCGTCTCGCCGGGCTCTAGCTCCATGCTGACGTCCCGCAGCACCGGTGCCGGAGCGCCCGGATAGGTGAACGCCACGTGCTCGAACCGGAGCCTGCCGTGTCGCTCTCGGGCGTCCGCGGCGCTGCGCCCGTGGCGCGGCGGGGGGTCGGTGATGGCCGGCTCGACGTCAAGGATCTCGTAGATCCGCTGAGCGGCCGTGGCGGCCTCCTGGCCGGACGCGAGGATGTAGCCCATGGACTCGATCGGCCAGGCCAGCTGCAGCGCGAGCGCGATGAACGCGATCAGCCCGCCCAGGCTCAGCTCGCGCTCGCTCACCGCGAGCGCGCCGAGCAGCAGGATCAGGCCGACGACCGCGTTCGGCGCCAGGTCGAGGCTGGCCCAGAAGGTGCCCCGCAGCCGGGCCTTCTCGATCCGGGTCGCCCGCACCAGCGCGGCCTGGTCGCCGTGCCGGGCCGCGGCCTCGTCACGGCGGCCGAGGGCCTTGAGCACCCGGATGCCGGTCGCCGCCTCCTCCACGTACGTGGCGAGATCGCCCTCCTGGTCCTGTACCCGGCGGGACAGCACCCGGTACCGGCGCTCGAACCGGGTGCACAGCGCGACGACGGGAACGAAAACGCACGCGGTCAGCAGGCCCAGCCACCAGTTCAGCCCGATCAGCAGCCCGATGACCGCGACGAACGTCACCAGGTTGGTGACGAAGAAGATCGTGCCGAACCCGGCGAAGCGCCGGATCGCCGACAGGTCGGTCGTGGCCCGGGACAGCAGCTGGCCGGACTGCCAGTCGTCGTGAAACCCCGCGTGCAGCCGCTGCAGGTGGGCGTAAAGGCCGTCGCGCATGGACCGCTCCATGCCGCTGACCGCGCTGGCCTGCACCCAGCGCCGGTAGAGGTTTAAGCTGGCCTGGATCACGCCCAGCGCGGTCACGGCCAGGCCGAGCGGGAGCAGCGCGCCGGAGTCCCCGCGCCGGATCGGCCCGTCGACGACCGCCTTGATCAGCAGCGGGATCACGATCTCCGCCCCGGCCGCGCCGACCGCGGCGGCTAGCATGGCCACGAGCTGGCCGTAATAGGGGCGCAGGTACTCCCGGGTCCGCCAGAGCGCCGCCAGCGGCGTCTGTCCTGCCCGATCCGGGCTCGCCGGTGCTGGCCGGGCCGGTCCTGGCTGGGTTTGGGCATGCGGCAGCGAGCTGGAGGGATTCGTGGGCATTGGCCGCAGGCTAACCGCGCGGCTGCCTGGCTGTCACCTTATTTTTTCTCCGATAAGGCGCGAGATGGCGCAGAGTGGGTAACTCTGGCACTCTGGCATGGCGCGGGGGCGCGCCGGCAGGACGCCGGCAGGGGAGGATCCATGAAGTTCAGCCGTTGCTCGGAACGCCGGTGACGGGCTGGGCCGCAACCGCCGGATTAGCGGCCTACCGCGACGGGGTGACCGTCGTCTGCGAGCTGGCTGCGCAGTTCGGCGCGGCAGACTGGGCAGCCCAGACGCCGTGTGCCGAATGGCGTGCCGCCGACCTGGCCGGGCATCTGCGCTGCGTCGCCGACGACTACCACGAGTATCTCGACGACGCGCCGGGGAGCAGGCTGGCACGGCTGATGGCCACCGGGGCGCACCCGGACACCCTGGCCCGGAAGGTGGCCCGGCAGAACGCGGCCGAGCTCGCGGCCCTTCCGGACCGCCCGGCCATCGAGCACATCGCCGCGTACGCCGAGTCGGCCCGGTCGTACGCCGGGCGGCTGGGCCTGGTGTGGGGGCTGCCCCATCACCGGTACCGCGACGCGCTGGTCACGGTGGGCGCGATGGCCGGAGCCGCCTGCGCCGAATGGCACCTGCACGCGTGGGACCTGGCCCGGGCCCTGGGCAAGGACTACCGGCCCGCCGCGCCCGAGATCGTGCTGGAAGGATGGCGGGCCGGGGTGCCGCAGCGCCCGCCGGCGGCGGGTCCCGGCGGTGACGACCCGTGGCTGGTGCTGCTGCTGACCTCGGGCCGGTCGCCGGACTGGCCGCGCTAGTGTGGGCGGCTTGAACGCGAAAACCCTTGATGTCAGCCGGGCGCGGTCCGCCTACCCGGCCCTGGCCGACGGCTACGCCTATCTGGACGGCGCGGCGGGGGCGCAGCTGCCGGCCTCGGTGATCGACGCCATCGCCGGTGCATACCGGGCCGGCCTCGGGAACACGGGCGGCGCCTTCCCGGCCAGCCGTCGCTCCGACGAGATCACCGCCGAGTGCCGGCGAGCGATCGCCGACCTCACCGGCGGCCGCCCCGAGGGGGTGATCCTCGGCCCGAACATGACCACCCTCACCTACCGCCTGGCCCGCACGCTCGCCGACCGTTGGGATCGCGGCGATGAGATCGTGGTCACCAGGCTCGACCACGACGCGAACGTCCGGCCCTGGGTGCAGGCGGCGGCGCGGGCCGGGGCCGTGGTGCGCTGGGCCGATGTGCAGCTGCCCGAGGGCGACCTGGCGCTCGCCCAGCTGGCCGAGCTGATCCGCGACCGGACCAGGCTGGTCGCGGTGTCCGCGGCGAGCAACCTGATCGGCACCCGGCCGGACGTGGCCGGCATCACCGCGCTGGCCCACCGGGCCGGGGCCCTGGCCTACGTGGACGGGGTGCACGCCACCCCGCACGTGCCGGTGGATGTCGGCCTGCTGGGCGCCGATTTCTACGTGACCAGCGCCTACAAGTGGTGCGGGCCGCATGTGGGCGCGGTGGTCGCCGATCCCGCGCTGCTCGACATCCTGCGCCCGGACAAGCTGGCCCCGGCGCCCGACTCCGGGCCCGAGCGGTTCGAGCGGGGCACGCTGCCGTTCGCCGACCTCGCCGGCGTGTCCGCCGCCGTCGAGCACCTGGCCTGGCTGGCCGGCCCGCCGGGCGAGGCCAGCAGGCGCGAGCGGGTCCTGGCCAGCATGGCCGCGGCCGAGGCGCACGAGCAGGAGCTGTTCCGGGTGCTGCTCGGCGGGCTGGACGCCATGGAGCACGTCACGACCTACGGCAAGGCGGCGCGGCGCACCGCCACCGCGTACTTCACCGTGGCCGGGCGCACCCCGGGCGAGGTCGCCGGGCACCTGGCCCGGCGGAAGATCAACGTCTGGAACGGTGACAGCTACGCCTGGGAGCTGGCCGGCGCGCTCGGCCTGCGGGACTCGGGCGGGGCCGTGCGGGCCGGCCTGCTGCACTACAACGACCGGTCCGATGTCGACCGGCTGCTCGAGGGCGTTGCCGAGCTGGGCCGGTAGCCCGCCCTCGCGTTGTTACGCGGGCGGGCTGCCAGAGGCGTGGTCGGTCGTGCTGGCGAGCTTGGTGCGGACCGGGCCGGCGTCGGGATGCTGCAGGTCTTCGAGGATGGCCAGCGCCTGCTGCCAGGCCTGCCGGGCCTGGGTCAGCTCTCCGGTGGCGAGGCGGTTGTCGCCGAGGTGGGTGAGGGCGCCGGCCTCAAAGAAGCGGTCGCCGGATTCCCTGAGGATGCTGATCGAGCGCTGGTA
>JASIJN010000099.1 GCA_030050125.1 Streptosporangiaceae bacterium
CTCGGCCGGGTCGCGGACTATCACCGCCGGTTCGGAGTTTCACCGACCCCGGAGCACGCGTTGTCTGGGTACCAGTGTGCCATACGGCGTATTCCGGCCGCGCGCGCCAGGCCAGGCCCCGGTCGCCTGGCCGGCGCTCAGCGGGTGGTGCTGCTCCGCCGGGCCACGGAGTCCAGGGTGACCGCGGCAATCAGCACGATGGCGGTCCAGATGTACTGCGCCGCGGCGCCAAGCCCGAGCAGGTCGACACCGTTGTAGATGACGGCGACGACGAACCCGCCCAGCACCGCGCCCAGCATCCGGCCCCGGCCGCCGAACAGGCTGACGCCGCCGATCACCGCTCCGGCCACGGAGTACAGCACATACTGGCCGCCCTCGAAGTCGTTCGAGATCGAGCCGAGGTTGGAGGCGTAGAGGATGCCCATCACCCCGGCCAGCACCCCGCCGCACATGAACGCGAGCACCCGGATCCGGCCGAGGTTGACGCCCGCCCGCCTGGCCGCCTCGGGGTTACCGCCGACCGCGTACATGTAGCGGCCGAACCGGGTGCGGCCAAGCAGCACGCTGGTGACCACGAGCAGCCCCAGCACGATCGGCACCACCCACGGCACGCCCTGCAGCGGCGTGACGCCCTTGCTGCGGTTGACGTTGAGCACGAGGACGAGGACCACTCCGACCGCGGCCATCACGACGAGCTTGAGGATTGTGACGCTCAGCGGTGGCGCTACCAGGCCGTGCGCCCGCCGACGCCGGTCCCGCGTGATGAGGAAAACTCCGGAGAGTACGACGGCGGCGGCCAGCGTGATCCAGCCGACGGTCGGCGGGAGATTGCCGAACACGAGGTCGTTGATGAAGCCGCTCTTGAACCCGGTATCGCTGATGACCCCGCCGAGGCCCACGTTGCCGGTCTGCTCGAACAGCCACAGCAGCACCCCGCTCAGGCCAAGGTTCCCGGCCAGCGTGACCACGAAGGAGGGAATCCTCAGCCACACGATGAGCAGGGCCTCGAAACCGGCGATCGCTCCGCAAACCGCCAGGCCGGCCAGGATTGCTACCCAGGTCGGGAACGGATTCCTGATGGCCAGCATCCAGAACGTGATGGTCGCGCCCACCGCGCCGTTGTAACCGACCGAGAGGTCGATCTCGCCGAGCAGCAGGACGAACGCCTGCGCCATTGAAATGACGATGATCCAGCCCGCCTGGGCCATCAGGTTGGCGATGTTCGCCGCGGACAGGAAAGCGTGCTGCGAGATCTGGAAATAGGCACCGATGGCGATCAGGCCGACGACGACCGGCAGCGCGCCGCTCTCACCGTTGCGGACGCGCCTGAACCAGATCCTCGTGTACTCGCCCAGCGACCCGGCCAGCACGTCCGGGGCGCTGGTCAGCGCGACTTCGGCGGCGACTTGGTGGCTGGCCTCGGTCTCGGCCGCTAGCGCGACCGACCCGGACTGCTCCTCGCCGGCCTGTTGGTCACTGGGCCGCTCGCTATCCCCTGCCGACATGTTCAGTCCTCCGAGCCACTGCTAAGACCGGGCGGACCCGTGCGCTCGCCTCGGCCGCCGTTACCCAGCCGGGCCGACACGCCGGTGGTCATGAGGTCAACGGCCGACTGTCTGTCGAACTCTGCGGCCGGCCCCACCGCGACCAGCCTGCCCAGGTAGAGCACCGCGATCCGGTCCGCCACTTGGAATACGTCGTTCAGGTTGTGCGAGATGACGAGGACCGCGTGACCGGTGCTGGCCAGCTGGGTGACGAGCGAAAGCACGAGCTCGGTCTGGCTGACGCCGAGCGCGGCAGTCGGCTCGTCCATGATGACGAGCTTGGCTTCCTGCATGACTGCCTTGGCCACCGCGACCGCCTGCCGCTGCCCGCCGGACAGCGAGCCGACCGGCTGCCGGATGGACCGGACGGTGGTGACCCTCAGGTCCGCCAGCGTCTGCTTGGCGGTCAGCTCCATGCTGACCTCATCGAGCAGGCCAAAGTGCTCCATCTCGTGACCGAGGAGCATGTTCTGCACGATGTCCAGGTTGTCACACAGCGCGAGGTCCTGATAGACGGCCGCGATGCCCAGATTGGTGGCATCCCTCGGCGAGTGAATGTGCACCGGCCGGCCGTTCCACAGGATTTCGCCGCTGCTTGGCTGCCAGATGCCCGCGACGGTCTTGATCAGCGTGGACTTGCCGGCGCCGTTGTCCCCGACGAGGGCGGTCACCTGCCCCGCCGGGATGTCCAGGTCGACCCCGATCAGGGCCTGCACCGGCCCGAAGTTCTTGCTGACGCCCCGCAGCCGCAGCAACGGCGCGCCGTCTCCCTCAGCCGGACCGCCGTCGGGCTGGCCCGGCCCGGGCGGCACCCGGCCCGCCGCAGCGGACCGGGTGCCGTCATCGGAGCCGTTCGCTACCACGGCCGCTCTCCGGCCGGGTAACGCGGGTTCTTATTCACTAGGAGATACCGTACTTGGTGCAGTCTGACGCGAACGGGGCCGCGCACAGCTGGGAGGCCGGCACGAAGCCGTCCTTGATGACGGTCGACTGGACGGTGCTCGGCGTCACCCATTCCGGGGTCTCCAGGATGGACGGAACCTCGACACCGGTGGTGACGTCCTTCACGTAGCCGTTGACCAGGGTCTTCGGCGGCGTCAGGCCCGCCCGCAGGTACATGGCCAGCGCTGCCGTGGCCTGCGCCTCCAGGTAGATCGGCTTGTACACCGTGCCGCACTGGTAGCCGGAAATGACGTTCTGCAGCCCGGTCAGCGTGGCGTCCTGCCCGGTCACCGGGAAGGTCATCGCCTTGATGCCTCGCGACTGCAGGTAGTGGATGATCGGCGCGCCGTTCTCGTCGTTGGGCATCAGCACGGCGTTGACGTTCGGGTGCGCCGTGTACGCGGCCTCGAACTCCGACAAGGCGACGCTCGGAGTCCAGGTCCCGGCCGGGTTGACGACGTCGGTGTAGGTCTTGTTCGCGAAGTACGGCGCGAGCACCGCGTCGTAGCCGTCGGCGAACAGCGTGGCGTTGTTGTCGGTCGGGGCGCCGTGCATGACCATGACCTGTGGCTTGCTGACATGCCAGGACGAGATGCAGCTGACCAGGCCCTGGCCGAGCAGGGTGCCGACGTAGACGTTGTTGAAGCTGACGTAGTACTTGCGGGTGCCGCCGAGGGTGAGCCGGTCGTAATCGATCACCGGCACGCCGTGGTCCTTGGCGTAGGCCTCGATCTTCGCGCCCACGCCGGAGTCGAGCGGGTCCACCGCCAGCACGGTCGCGCCCTTGGTGATGTCCGCCTGGGCATCGGCGTACTGGGTGGCGTCGCTGCCCAGCGCGTTCTGGATGACTATCTGCGACGACGAGAGGCCGGCGTCACTCAGGGCCTCCTTCAGGTACGGGGCGTCGAACTCCACGTACCGGGTCGACGACACGGTGTCGGGCAGGATCACTGCCACGTTCCCCTTGCCCCGCGCGGCCAGGGGCTTGAGCTTGGCCATCGCCGAGAAGCTCAGGTTGAACGACGTGTAGGAGAGCTGCGGCACACTCGACGTACTGGGCTTGCTTGGAGTGGTCGACGAGCTGCTGCTGCCGCAGGCCGCCGCGACCAGGGCCGCGCACGCGGCCACCGCTGAGAGCGCGATTGTTCTCTTGGCTCTGAAAACCAACGAAACCACCTCGTTTGTGAGGGCCAGACGTGCTGCACACAAATAGGACGATACGGATGTGACCGCTTTGGAGTCACCACAGGTGCGCGATGTCAGGTTAACCGTAGACTTCCTAAAATGAACGTGGCCATAAACATCTCGATCCCGACGTTAAAATAATGTTAACGTGGCCGGTGGACGGACCCAGAACAGGACCTTGTCCACAGAGAAGTCCCGAAACGATAACGGTCGAGTCGCGAATTGATGAACATCTCGGTTTAGTGACTTGACCGGCCGCGCTATTCCGCGGCGATTCGATATCCGGCGCGGGGCTGGGTCAGGATGAGCGGCGTCGCGCCCGCCGCTTCCAGCTTGGCCCGCAGCCGCCGGACGTATACCCGCACATACTCGGTCTGGGTCTCGTAGCCGTGGCCCCACACCCGGCGCAGCAGGTGGGCGTGCGTGAGCAGCTTGCCCCGGTTGGTGGCTAGCTCGCGCAGCAGCGCGAACTCCGTCGGGGTCAGGTGCACCGGCTGCCCGCCGCTGGTGACCTGCTGGCTGGCCAGGTCGATCACCAGCCCGCCGATGCTGATGACGGCCGGCTCAGCCTCGGGGGCCGGGGCCGGACGGGTGCGGCGCAGCGTGGCGCTGATCCGGGCCAGCAGTTCCTCGATGCTGAACGGCTTGGTCATGTAGTCGTCGGCGCCCACGTTGAGCGCCGTCACCTTGTCCCGCTCGCCGCCACGGGCCGAGACCACGATGACCGCCACCGAGGATCGCTCGCGTATCTGGCGGCAGAGCTCGAAGCCGTCGACCTCGGGCAGCATCAGGTCGAGCAGCACGATGTCCGGTTCCTCGGTCTCCAGCAGCTGCAGCGTGCGGACGCCGTCGGCGCTGACCACGGTGTCATAGCCGCGGACGGCCAGATTCGACCGGATCAGGTCCACGATGTTGGGGTCGTCCTCGACCACGAGCGCGCGCGTGGTGGCCCGGTGCTCAGACACGGCCTGTCGCTCCCTCTGTCTGCCGTCCCGCCGCCTCGGGGCCGCGGCCGTCTGCCGGGCCGTGGCCGTCTGCCTTGCCGTCGCGCTGGCCGCGGCCCGCCGGGG
>JASIJN010000100.1 GCA_030050125.1 Streptosporangiaceae bacterium
CCTGCCGGGTCCGAGCCGGCCTCCTGGTCCGCGTCGCAGAGGCTGACTACCCGCTGCGACTTAACAAGCAGGCCTGGCTATCGGAAAGAAACAGATGATGGCGCGCCTGCCCTGACCCCGCCCGCGCCCCGCCCCGGCGCTCTGGCGCCCGGCTGCTCGCTGCCCTCGCGGGCGGTGGCCCCGTCCAGCGCGATCACCAGCCAGATCGCGAGATCGGCGTGCAGCAGCACCTCGGCGAAGATGGTCGTCCGGTCCACGCTGTCCCGCAGCCATCCGTGAATCTCCAACGCGCCGAACACGTACGTGGCGAAGATGACCGCGAGCGAGACAAGGCACGCCGTCCACAGCCACGCAGGATTCCCGAGGTGGCGGCGCTCGCGGACCCCGCGCAACAGCAAGCAGCCGGCGAGGAGCACGCCGACGGCGACGGGCACGACCGCGAGGTGCGCGGCCATGCCGGCGATGGTGGCATCGGCGCGAACGGCCAGCGACTCCGTCGATGAGCCGGAGAAGAAGTTGTCCCGAAGGCCGATGAGACGGACCAGCGCGGCCCAGGCCAGCCCGGGCAGGGCGGGCACGGCCACGAACACGCCACGCTCGGCCCACCTCCGCGCCGCCTGCCGCACCTCGGCGTGGGGGCGGCTTCCACGTCCCGGGTGCGCGCGAGGCAGCCTGAGCCCCGGCCGCGTCAGCGGCCGGTACCGCAGGGCGATCAGGACCAGCACGATGAGGGCGGTGGTGAGCCCCTCGTTCTTGGTCAGGCTGGCCACGGCGGCGCAGATCCAGGCGACGAGCAGCGACTGACCGCTCCGGGGGAGGACCAGCCCCCAGACGATCGCGGCCACGGCGGCCGCCGACCACAGCAGGTCGGCATAGCCCTCGAGCCCGTAGCTGCCCGCGACGGCGAAACCGACGATGCAGATGGCCCCGGCGGCGGCGGAAGCGACCAGGCGGGTCGGCAGACGGCCGCCGATCGCCGCGGCCGCGACGCCCGTGCCAACCACCCCGAGGGCACAGGCGTTCAGCAAGGCGGTCATGTCGGTGGCGAGATGCAGGTCGCCGCGCCCGAAGACCGCGAACGCCAGGGCGCCGGCCGCGGGCACCAGCAGCGGGTAATCGGGGTTGGAGAACCGGTAGACCGTGTTCTGCAGGCCCGCGAGCAGCTCGCGGTGCCCGCCGGACACCATCAGCGCCTTGGTGAGCCAGATCGTGTTGCCGTCCGGCCCGATCGCCGGGGCGCGCAGGGCGGACAGGGGGATGGCCAGGGCGCCGATCACGATGACCAGGGTCAGGATCGGCCACCAGCCCCAGCGCGGGCCTGCCGGAGGCCGGCGGCGTCCGGCCGCCAGCCACCACGCGATCACCGCGACGTTGACGGCCACCGCCACCACCAGATAACACGCGGCCAGCGTGCCGCCCGCGGCGAGCTCGAGCCCGGCCGCCACCGCCGCCATGGCAGCCCCGATGAGCGGGGCCAGGAAGAACAGCACCGGGGAACGGCGCGCCACCGCCAGCGCCGGCCCGATGCCCGGGACGCCCAGGCCCAGGATCAGCACGATCAACGCCCTCATCGGCGCCGCACCTCCAGCGCCAGCCCGGAGCAGTGCCCGGGCTCCGGGACCAGGGAGACCATCCATCGCGCCGTGGCCGGAGTCGGCTGCGGGACGGCCCACAGGGTCGACAGCTCGGCCAGCCGCGTCTCGGCCCAGAGGACCGACAGCGCGGGCTGTCGCGGCGCGTTCCTCGACGACACGGGAGGCACTCCGATGAACACGGTAGCGCCCTGCGGCAGCCGCGACCGGATGGCATGGTAGATGCACTTTTCCTGCCTGTAGGCAGCGGTGGCCGGATGGACCCACGAGGGTCTCTCGATGCTCGCGGTGGCCCGCAGGTCGTGAACGACGCTCAGGCCCAACGTCACGGCGGCAGCGGCCGCGACCACGGCACAGCCGATGAGCTTGACGGCCCGGCGCACGGGCCCGGCGACCGCACCGCCGTCTTTCAGGAAGCCCCTGAGCACCTGCATAGAGGGCATCACATCCACCCGATACCGTACACCGCCAGCCCGCGACGCCGCCGGGTATCCACGACTGCGGGCACCCCCCGCGGGGACGGTCAGGCGCGGGCGGCCAGCATCCTGGTATCGCGGCCCTCGACCGGCTCGCCGCACGCCTCGCACACCAGCTTGGTCACGAGCCGGTGCCCGCAGCTGTGCTCCAGGAGCACCGGCGGTCCCTCCTGCCCGGCCAGGTGCACGTCGCCCCAGCGCATCAGCGCCGCGATGACCGGATACAGGTCGCGGCCGGCCTCGGTCAGGCGGTACTCGTAGCGGGCCGGGCGGTCGGAGTATTGCCGGCGCTCCAGGACGCCGGCCTCGACCAGGGTGCGGAGCCGGGCGGCGAGCGTATCGCGCGGCGCTCCGGTCATGCGGACCATCTCATCGAACCGGCGGTTGCCCAGGAACACCTCGCGCACGGCGAGCAGCGCCCACTTCTCCCCGACGATCTCGAGCGTGCGCGCGATCGAGCACACCCTCGGACCAGATTCGGCAGCCATACCAGCAGTGTACCCGGTGAGTTGGAAAACTGGATGCACTACTGATAGAGTGCGTCCAGATTCCAGACGCACTGCCGAGACGCACCGCCGAGACGCACCGTCCAGACGCACCGCCGAGACGCCCGGAGACGCCCCGTGAGCATCAGCCCGTCGATCACCGCCGACCCCGCCGACGCAGGAGTGAGCACCCGCAGCGTGAGCGCGGTCGTGGGCGTCCTGTCGCTGGCCGTGTTCATGTCCAGCCTGGACCTGTTCATCGTGAACCTGGCCTTCCCGTACATCGGCCGGGAGTACGCGGGCACCAGCCTGGGCTCGCTGTCCTGGGTGCTCAACGGCTACACGATCGTGTTCGCCGCCGTGCTCGTGCCCGCGGGGCGGTGGGCCGACCGGGTCGGGCGGCTCCGGCTCTTCGTGGCCGGCCTGGCCATCTTCAGCCTCGGCTCGCTGCTCTGCGGCCTGGCGCCCGGGGTGCCCGAGCTGATCGGGGCCCGGGTGATCCAGGCCTCGGGGGCCGGCCTGATGGTCCCGGCCTCGCTGTCGCTGCTGCTCGCCGCGGTGCCGGCGCCGGCCAGGGCCCGGGCCATCGGCACCTGGTCGGCCATCGCTGCCCTCGGGGCCGCGCTGGGCCCGGTGATCGGCGGGAGCCTGGTCGAGCTCAGCTGGCGATGGGTCTTCTGGATCAACCTGCCGGTCGGGGTGGCCGCGATCCTGCTGGCCGGCCGGGTGGTGCCGGAGAGCAAGGACGACCAGCTCCGGGGGCGTCCGGACGTGATCGGCGCCGGGCTGCTGGCCGCCTCGGTCGGCCTGGTCGCCCTGGCCCTGGTCAAGGCGCCCGGGTGGGGCTGGGGGTCGGCCAGCTTCGTCGGCCTGCTGGTGGCCTCGCTGGCCTGCGGCGCGGCCATGACGGTCCGCTCGCACCGGCACCACGCGCCGGTCATCGAGCTCGGGCTGCTCCGGTCGCGCACCTTCAGCGGCACGTTCGCGGCCTCGATCCTCTACTACGCGGCGTTCGGGGCGTTCGTGCTCAACTCGGTCGAGTTCCTGACCGGGGTGTGGCACTACTCGGCGGTGGTGGCCGGGCTGGCCATCGGCCCCGGCCCGCTCGCGGTGCTGCCGTTCGCCCGGCTGGTCGCTCCGCGCCTGGCCGCCCGCCTCGGTGGTCCCGGCCGGGTGGCGGTGATCGGCTGCGCGATAAACGCCGGGGCCCAGCTGCTCTGGCTGGTGCTCATGCAGGCCCAGCCCGCGTACCTGACCCACCTGCTGCCGGTCCAGCTGCTCGGCGGCGCCGGGGTCGGGCTGGCCATCCCCTCGCTGATCGGCGCGGGCACCGCGTCGCTGCCGCCCGCGCACTTCGGAACCGGCAGCGGCATCCTGAACATGGCCCGGCAGGTGGGCACCGTGCTCGGGGTAGCGGGCCTGGTGGCGATCCTGTCCGGGACCGTCGCGGGCGACCCCGTGGCGGCCTACCGCCACGGGGTGATCCTGGTGGTCGCGTTCTTCGCCGCGGCCGGGGTGCTGAGCGCCGCCCTGCTGACCGGGAGGGCCCGCCAGGCGCCGGCGCCGCGAGTACCGTTGGGCCGGTGAGGACCCGGGTCCTGGGGCGCGGCGAGGGCGAGAAACGCTTCAGCGCCCGCGGCAGCGTGATGTTCTTCAAGGCCGTGGCGGAGCAGGACGGCGGCGACTTCTCCCTGATGGAGCGCACGCTCCCGCCGGGCGGCCGCCGCCCGCCGCCGCACCGCCACACCAACTGCTCG
Source organism: Streptosporangiaceae bacterium (assembly GCA_030050125.1). Next base: position 4,311 of record JASIJN010000100.1, read on the forward strand.
GAGGCCTACTTCGTGCTGGACGGCCTGGTGGCGGTCACGGTCGGCGACGAGGATCTGGCCCTGGGGCCGGAGGGATTCGTGCTGGTCCCGCGCGGCACCCGGCACACGTTCGGGAACGCGGGGGATCGCCAGGCGCGGCTGCTGGTCATTCACGCCCCGGCCATGGACGCCTACTTCGCCGCGCTGCACGACCTGTGGAACCGTGACCAGCCCCCCTCGCCGGACGAGGAGCGGGCGCTGATGGCCCGCTTCGGCATGCAGACGGCGTAGTGCGCGCCGGCGACGTTCGCCATTCCTGGTGCCCGCCGCCTCGACCGGATCACCGAACGCGCCGGTACATGGCAAGCTGGGTTCGTCACGGCGGACGAGACCTCGGCCACCGCCGGCGTTGGCCACCGTTTAACCTTGACCTGGCGCCTCTGCGAGCCCCGTGCGGGCGATAGAACGCCTCGGGATGCGACCAGTCATGCCCGAGAAGACCCCGCGAAATGAGGTAGCGGTGAGCCTCGTCCCGGCCGCGGTCGAGCCGTCACAGGTATCCGGCGACGGACGCACCCGCGCCCGCACCTGGGTGCCATGGCTGATCCTGTGCTGCTACCTGCTCGGCGCGATCGCCGTTACCTGGCGGCTGTGGGCCGACCCGGCGTCGCGCGCGCAGGTCGGCGACCGGGAGGACGTCGACCAGTTCGCGTTCTTCGTCCGGTACGCCGCGACGGCCATCGCGCACGGGCACCTGCCGGCGCTGGTGACCACCGCGCTGAACGCGCCGCGCGGGGTCAACATGATGTGGAACACCTCGTTCTTGCTCCCGGCCATCGTGCTGAGCCCGCTGACGCTGCTGGCCGGGCCGCAGGTGACCCTCACCGTCGTGCTGACGCTGGGCTTCGCCGGGTCGGCGGCCAGCCTGTTCTGGGTGCTTCGCCAGTGGGGGGCCGGCCTCTGGCCGGCCGCCCTGGGCGGCGCGCTCTACGGGTTTTCCCCGGCGGTCGCGGACTCCGCCATCGGGCACTACAACTTCGCCTTCGCCGTGATCCCGCCCCTGATGATCGATGCCGTGCTGCGGCTCGTCACCGGCCGTGGCCGCCCGGTCCGGGTCGGCCTCTGGCTCGGCCTGCTCGTGGCCGCCCAGCTGTTCATCGCCGAGGAAGTGGCGGCCGACACCGCTGTGGCCGCCGTCGTGCTGGTGGCGGCCTTCGCGGTGACGCACCGGCATCTGGTGCGCGACCGGGTGAAAGACGTGGCGCACGGTCTCGCGGCCTCGGCCGTCCTTGTGCTGGCGACCTGCGGCTACGCGCTGTGGGTGCAGTTCTTCGGCCGGCTCGCCCAGCGGGGCAGCCCGTGGATCGCCAACGACTTCACCAGCCATCTGAGTACCTTCGTGACCCCGCCCGCCACCATGCTCATCCACACGGCGGCCAGCCCGGCCGGGCGGGCCACCAGCGGCCCGAACTACCTTCCGGAGTATCTGGCGTACCTGGGCTGGCCGCTGCTGGTCGTCCTGGTCGCCGCGGCGATCCGCTACTGGCGGGATCCGAGGGTCCGGCTGATGGCGATCACCTGGGTGGTGCTGGAACTGCTCAGCCTCGGCGGGCAGAACAGGAAGTTCCTCGGGGTCGTCTACCCGGGGGGCTTGCTGCCCTGGCACTGGCTGCAGGCCCTGCCGATGGTCGGCGCGATCCTGCCGGACCGGTTCGCGATCCCGGCCGACGGCGCGGCCGCCGCCGTGCTCGCGTTCGCGCTGGACCTGGCGTGCTCGGCGGCTCCGGACGGGGCGTCCCGTGTGCGGCGGAACTGGCCGTTCGCGGTGGCGGTGCTGGCACTGCTGCCGCTGATCCCGCTGCCCCTGCGGGTCGGCCCGACCCCGCCGGTCCCGGCCGGCTGGCAGGCGGCGTTCGCGCGGCTGCATCTGGCCGCCAACGCCCCCGTCCTGGTGGTCCCGGTGCCGTACTCGCATCTCACCCAGCCGATGCGCTGGCAGGCGGACACTGGCGAGCCCGGGTCACTGATCGGCGGATGGTTCGTCGGACCCACCCAGAGCGGACAGGCGGTCACCGAGTTTTTCGGCCCGCCCCGGGTCAGGAACGCCTTCTTGTACCTGGACAAGCTGTGGTCAGGGTCATCGGATGCCCAGCCCCCGCCAACCGTGAATGTCCGCGCTGACCTGGCTTACCTGCGGCCCGCCGCGGTCGTCGCGATCACCGGCCCCGGCTCGGCGCTGGAACGGTACCTGGCCGCGTTCTTCGGCCCGCCGACGTTCAGCGTGGGACGGGTGCTGGCCTGGCGGCTCGGCTGATCCCGGGCTGCGGGGCGGGCGCGCATGCGACATAATCTAGGTCGTCGGTTCACGCGGGCACCGGATCCGGCGGCGGTCCCGATGGGCGCCAAACGGGACATCACCGGCCACCGTCCGCGTTTAGTTCGATAGTCTCCGCAGCCATGGGCATCCGCACGACCGTGGGAAACACCCTGCTCTCCTCCCGGCAGTCCCGCCAGGGCGGGAGCGAGCGTGCGGGCCGCCGGCCCGCGCACCGGGCGGCGGTCGGCGTGCTGACGGCCCTGGTCGCGGCCCTCTACTCGGCGTTCGCCCTGGCGCAGTACGACACCTACCGTGACTCGTCCTACGACCTGGTGATCTTCGACCAGGCAGTGCGGTCGTATTCTCGCTTCGAGCCAGGAATTTCCATCATCAAGGGACTGCACAACGGGTTCGGTCCCGACTTCTCTGTTCTCGGTGACCATTGGTCGCCGATCCTCGCGTCGCTGGCGCCCTTGTACTGGATCTACGACAGCCCCAAGACGCTGCTCGTGGCCCAGGCCGTGCTGTTCGCGCTCGCGATCCCGCCGCTGTGGGTGTTCACCCGCCGGGCGTTCGGCGGCGGGCAGAAGGCCACCACGGCCGCGTACCTGGTCTCGGTCGCGTACGCGCTGAGCTGGCCGATCGCCTCGGCGCTGGCCTTCGACTTCCACGAGGTCGCGTTCGCCCCGGTACTGACCGCGGTGGCCCTCGAGCGGCTGCAGGCGGGGCGGCTGCGGACGGCGCTGATCGCGCTCGCGGCCCTGCTGCTGGTCAAGGAGGACATGGGCCTGTTCGTCGCCGGGATCGGGATCTACCTGGCCGTGGCGCGGCCGCGGGTGGTGCGCCGGCAGCTGGTCGTCGCCGCGGCCCTGGTCGCGGGCGGCCTGGCCGACATGTTCATCGCGACCTACGTGCTGATCCCGGCCTTCGGCGGGCGCTCCGGCTACTACTGGGCGTATAACGCCCTCGGCGGCAACGTCTCCCAGGCCGCCGGGCACGCGCTCACCCATCCGGGCACGGCCCTGCATCTGCTGATCACCCCGGACGTCAAGGTCTACACGGTCCTCTGGCTGTTCGGCGCGTTCTGCTTCCTTTCGCTGCGGTCGCCGATAGCGCTGGCCACGGTCCCGCTGCTGCTCGAGCGCATGCTGGCGGACAAATTCCCGGCCTGGTGGGGGACGGCCGATCAGTACAACGCCTACCTGGTGGTCGTCCTGATATGCGCCGCTGTCGACGGCGCCGCCAGGCTCGACCGGACGCTGCTGGCCCGGCGGCACGAGGCAGCCCGGCGAGGGGAGACCGGCGGCGCCACCCCGTGGACGGTGGCGCTGGTCGGCGCGGCCGCGATGTGCGCGGTCGCCGTCGTGCTGGTCCCGAAGTTCGCGTTCGGCGCCGCGCTGCGCCCGTCCTTCTACCGGCAGGACGCGCAGACGAGGGCGGAGGCGGCGGCGGTCGCCGCCGTACCCAGCGGCGTTACCGTCGAGGCCGTGAACAACCTCGGCCCCAACCTGTCGGCGCGGGACACCGTCCTGCTGTGGGACGGCGACGGGGGTACCCCGGCGCTGGGATCGCCCTGGGTGATCGCCAACGTCAGGCAGCTGCAGTTCACGTTCACGAGCGTGCGGGAGCAGAAGCAGCGCGTGGCCCTGCTCGAGCGCAACGGCTACACCGTCGTCTTCTCCCGCCAGGGGTACCTCGTGCTGCACCGGGCCGGCCCGGCAGCCCTTGGTTCCAGGGCCCCGGGATGAGGCCGAGCGCTATGGAAGCCGGCGACGGCATGGGCGTGAGGGCGACGACCGAGAATGCCCGGCTCGCCGCGCGTCACGCGACGGCCGGGCCGGGCAGTGGCCGCCGTCTCGCGCACCCGGCCGCGGTAGGCGCGCTGACGGCCCTGGTGGCCGTCGGCTACTGCGTGTTCGCGCTGGCCAATTACTACACCTTCCGGACCACCTCGTTCGATTTGGTGATCTTCGACCAGGCGGTGCGGTCGTACGCGCACTTCAAGCTCGGGACGGATCCGATCTTCGGCGTGTTCGAAGGCCTCGGCGCCAACTTCTCGATCCTGGGCAACCACTTCTCGCCGATCGACGCCGTGCTGGCCCCGTTGTACTGGATGTACAACGGCCCGCAGACCCTCCTGGTGGCTCAGGCCGTCCTGTTCGCGCTGGCGATCCCATGGCTGTGGGTGTTCACGAGCCGGGCGTTCGGCGACGGGCGGAAGGCGACGCTGGCCGCCTACCTGGTCTGCGTCGCCTACGCGCTGAGCTGGCCGATCGCCTCCGCGCTGGCCTTCGATTTCCATGAGGTCGCGTTCGTCCCGGTGCTGACCGCTATCGCGCTCGAGCGGCTGCAGGCTGGCAGGCTGCGGACGGCGCTGCTCGCGCTCGGAGCGCTGCTGCTGGTCAAAGAGGACATGGGCCTGTTCGTGGCCGGGATCGGGGCGTACCTGATCGTGGCGCGACCGCGCACGGTGACCAGGCAGCGACTGGTCGGCTCGTGCGTCATCGTTGCCGGGATCATGGCCGCGTGGCTCGCCACGGACGTGCTGATACCGGCGGCCGGCGGCCGGGCGAACTTCTACTGGTCCTACCAGAACCTGGGCCCCGGTGTGCCCCAGGCGCTGGAACATGTGATCCTGCACCCGGCGAGTTCGGTCCAGCTGCTCTGGACGCCCCGGGTCAAGCTGGACACCGTCCTCTGGCTGTTCGGCGCGTTCTGCTTCCTCCCGCTGCGCTCGCCGATCGCGCTGGCCACGGTCCCGCTGCTGCTCGAACGCATGATGGCGAGCGACAGGTTCCCCCTCTGGTGGGTAACCGCCTACCACTACAACGCCTTCCTCGTGGTCGTGCTCGTCTGCGCCGCCGTGGACGGTGCCGCCCGGCTCGACCGCTCCCTGGTGGCCTGGCGCGCCCGCGTGGCCCGGCGACGGCGGCCGGCCGGAGGGGAGGCCGGGGCGGCGTCCGTCGCCGCGACGGTCCGGGGCGCATGGTCGCTGGCGCTGGCCTTTGCGGTCGCGATGTGCGCGGTCGCGGCTATTCTGGTCCCGCGGTTCGCGTTCGGACCCGCTCTCCACCCGTCGTTCTATCAGCGGAATGCGAATATGAAGGCCGCCGCAGCAGCGGACGCCGTCGTGCCGGGCGGCGTCACCGTGGAGGCGGTTGACAACCTCGGCCCCCAGTTGTCCGCGCGGGACACCGTGCTGATCTGGGTCGCCGACGGTCCCGGCTCCCGGGCGCAGGCGCCATGGGTGGTGGCCGACGTCGCGACCCCGCAGTTCACCTTCACCGGCGTGAGGGAGCAAAGGCAGCGCGTGGCACTGCTGGAACGTGGCGGGTACCGGATCGTTTTCAGGCGCGACGGCTACATCGTCCTGCACCGCGGGGGATCGGACGACAGCGACGGCTCCAAGGAGGCCTCCGGATGAGCGTGCGCGCCCGGACCGAGACGTCCGGCTCCCTGCCCTCCGGGACCACCGGGGATGCCGGCCAGGCCGGGGCCGACGCCGCCGGGCGGCTGCTCGGGCGGCTGTCGGTGCTCCCGGCCCTGCTGGTGATGGCCTGGCTGCTGGCCGGGCTGCCGCTGCTGCTCGCGGGCCACTTCGCGCCGGTGCCGATGCTGGCGGTGTCGGTGCCGCTGGCGGTGATCCTCGTCGTTCTCGGCCTGCGCTGGATCCCCGGCCTGAGCTGGATTCCCGGCCGGTGGCCCGCCGCCCTCCCGGGGCAGACGCCGGGACCGGCCCGCACGCCCTGGTGGGCGGTGGCGGGCGTGATCGCGGTGGCGGTGGCGTTCGGTGTCGACCAGATGATCTACCACACCCAGCAGATCCTGGTGATGCGCGATCCGGCCTCCTACCTCAACTTCAGCTACTGGATCGCCCATCACGGCTCGCTGCCGATACCGCAGTCGCGTGCGGCCTTCGGCTCGAGCCCCGCCGGGCTCTCCTTCGACACCCCCGCGTTCTACCAGGTCGGCAGGACCATCGTGCCGCAGTTCATGGCGGGATTGCCGATGATCCTCGCTCCCGCCATCTGGGTCGGCGGCGTCGCGGCGGCCATCGGGATGGGACCGGTGCTCGGGGCGTGCGGGATCCTCGTCTTCGGCGGCCTCGCCGCCCGCCTGGCCGGGCCTCGCTGGGCGCCGCTCGCCGCCCTGGTGCTGGCCATCTCGCTGCCGGATGAGTTCACCGGGCGGGCCACCTACAGCGAGCCGGTGGCGCAGATCCTGTTCCTCGGCGGGCTCTGCCTCGTCATCGACGCCCTCGACCGGGACGGGACCGCGGCCAAGGTCATCGGGGCGCTC
>JASIJN010000101.1 GCA_030050125.1 Streptosporangiaceae bacterium
CGGGCGTGCCCGCGCAGCCAGGCCGGCACGCTTCGACGTCGGCTGGCCACGAACCGAAAGGTCTGACATGTCCGAGCAACCGATCATCGTCTTCGACGTGAACGAGACCCTGCTTGACCTGGACGCGCTCCATCCCACGTTTGACCGGATCTTCGGCGACCCGGCCGCCTTGCGGCTGTGGTTCGCGAACCTGATCACCTACTCGGAGGCGCTCACGCTCGCCGGGGTGTACGTCCCGTTCACCGACATCGGCGCGGCGGTGCTGCGGATGCTGGCTGTCACGCGTGATATCACGATCAGTGATGCCGACGCCGCCGAGCTGACCGACCGGTTCGCCACCATGCCGCCGCATCCAGAGGTCCCCGCGGCGTTGCGGCGGCTGCGCCATCACGGGTTCCGGCTGTTCAGCCTGACCGATAACACTCTGGCCATCTCCGGAAGGCAGCTGGAGCACGCGGGCGTCATCGACCTGTTCGAGCGGCGGTTCAGCGTCGACGAGACCGTGCGGCGGCACAAGCCGGCCCCCGAGGCCTACCGCTCGGTCGCGGCGGCGCTCGAGGTCGACCCCGGCGATATCTGCCTGATCGCCTGCCATGTCTGGGACACCATCGGCGCTCAGTCAGCCGGGTGGCAGGCTGGCTTGATCCTTCGCGAGGGCAACGCCCCGCTCGGCGTGGGCCCGCAGCCGGATTACATCGGGAGAGACCTCGACGCGATCGCCGGCCAGCTCATCGACAAGTACGGCCCCGGCGGCGGAGAAACAACGCCATGATGTCCACGAACTACCGCAGCGCCGACGTGAACGGGCTGAAGGTCTTCTACCGGCAGGCAGGACCGCCCGACGCGCCGACGTTGCTTCTGCTGCACGGCTATCCCTCCGCCAGTCACATGTTCCGGAATCTGATCCCGGAACTGGCCGACCGCTTCCACCTCGTCGCGCCCGACCTGCTCGGCTTCGGGCAGTCCGACATGCCCGGCCGCGACAGTTTCACCTACACGTTCGACGCCCTGACCGATGTCCTCGAGGGCTTCACCGACGCCGTGGGCCTGGACCGCTACGCCCTCTACGTGTTCGACTACGGCGCCCCGGCCGGTTTCCGCCTGGCACTGCGGCGACCGGAGCGAGTCACCGCGATCGTCACGCAGAACGGCAACGCTTACCAGGAGGGCCTCAGCGACGGCTGGGATCCGATCCGGGCGTACTGGAACGAGCCGACGCGGGCCCATCGAGACGCGATCCGCACCCTCGTCCAGCCGGAGACAACCATCTGGCAGTACACCCACGGAGTACCCGACCCGTCGCTGGTCTCGCCCGACGGCTACACCCTCGACAACCACTACCTGGCCCGGCCCGGCGCGCATGACATCCAGCTCGACCTGTTCCTCGACTACGCCACCAACGTCGAGCTCTATCCCCAGTTCCAGGACTACTTCCGGACCCGCCAGCCACCACTGCTGGCCATCTGGGGCCGCAACGACCCCTTCTTCCTCCCCGCCGGAGCCGAGGCCTTCAAGCGCGACGTCCCCGCCGCCGACGTCCGGCTGCTGGACACAGGCCACTTCGCGCTCGAAACCCACGCCGGCGAGATCGCCGCAGCCATCCGCGGATTCCTCAGCAGCTGACCGCCCCCGACGGCGCGGCACAGTTTCCCGAGAGCCCGCGTGACCGCCCAAGCCCGACCTGCCGCGGCCTCGGCGGCGTCGACCTCGACGTCCAGTACCTGCCCGACATCAGCGTTCAGTGCCCGACCTGCCACGGCGCCCGCTTCAACGACGCGACGCTGGCCGTCCGGATCGGCGGCCTGACCATCGCCGACGTCCTCGGCCTCACCGTAACCGACGCACTCGTGAGATTCGCCGGGGACGCGCCGGTCGCTGCCGCGCTGCGGCCCGTCGACGAAGTCGGCCTGGGCTACCTGCGCCTCGGCGAGCCGACGCCCTCGCTGTCGGGCGGCGAGTCACAGCGGCTGCGGATCGCCACCCGGCTGCGCAGCAGCCAGCGCGGCACACTGTACGTCTTCGACGAGCCGTCCACCGGCCTGCACCCGCTCGACGTCGCCACGCTCGTCGTCGTGCTCGACCGGCTGCTGGACGCGGAAGCCACGGTCATCGTCATCGACCACGATCTGGATCTGCTGGCGGCCGCGGACCACCTCATCGACATGGGCCCGGGCGGCGGCCCGCAGGGCGGCCGCATCGTCGCGGCGGGCAGGCCGGCGGACGTCGCGCGCGACCCGCGCTCCGTCACCGGGCCATGGCTGGCCGAGCACCTCGGCCAGGTCGAGGTCATTCGCTGACGTACCCTGGGCCGATGTTCTCGCCTGAAGGCCCGTCCGTGCGTGAACTGGCGGTCCAGGCGCTGTCCTCCGTCGAGGGCGGCTACGACCTGCTCGCCCCGAAGTTCGACCGCACGCCTTTCCGAACGCCCGAAGTCCTGCTTGACGCGACCGCCGGCGCGTTGCGCCCGCTCGGCCCGTTCGGCCGGGGGCTGGACGTGTGCTGCGGGACCGGCGCGGGCCTGCAGGTCCTCGGATCCGTGTGCCAAGGACCGATCACCGGCGTCGACTTCAGCGCCGGCATGCTCGCGCAGGCGGGCCGCGCGCACCCGGGCGCCGGGTGGGTGCGGGCCGACGTCCGGGCGCTGCCGTTCGCCGGGGCCTTCGACCTGGCGGTCAGTTTCGGGGCGTTCGGGCACTTCCTGCCCGCCGAGCGGCCCGCGCTGTTCGCCGGCGTGTACCGCGCGCTGCGGCCGGGCGGGCTTTTCGCCTTTCCGGTCGGCGCGCCGCAGCCCGTCACCTCGCCCTGGTACTGGGCGCTGCTCGGGTTCGACCTGGCCATGAGGGTCCGCAATGCGGTGTGGCGTCCCCCGTTCGTCATGTACTACCGCACCTGCCCGCTGCACGCGGTCCGCGACGACCTGACAGCATCCGGGTTCACCGTGACGACGGTCCCCCTGACGGCTCTAGGCGCGCGCGAGGACGGCAGCCCGCGGTGCCGGCTTGTCCTCGCGCGCAGACCCAGCACGCCCTGACGGCCGCCTGCCCGTTGGACGCCGGGCGTGATCACACCGCGGAAAAGACCTGCGCGGCCAGCTTCCCCGCCGTCGCGACGGCGGCAGAAATGGCTCCCTCCCGCAGCTCGGCGGTGACGTCCATGGGCTCGGCGTTGATGAACTCGATGTCCGTGATACCGGTCAGGCCGAAGATCGCCCGCAGGTACGGCTCCTGGAAATCAAAGGCACGCATCGGGCTGGCGGCCGAGTAGTCCCCGCCCCGGGAGGTGACGCAAATCATTTTCTTGCCATGCACCAGGGGCACGACCTGGCCGGTCTCGTCGTAGCGGAAGAGGTAGCCGGGCTGCACCAGGCAGTCGATGTAGTACTTCAGCGCATAGGGAACGCTCAGGTTCCACATCGGGGCGGTGATCAGGTACACGTCGGCCGACAGGAAGTGCGCGATGAGCGCCTCGATCCGGCGCCAAGACTCGACGTGGTTCTTGTCGATCGGCCGTCCGACCATGAGCGTGTACTTCGCCTTGATGTTGTCGCCGGCCACCGCAGGCAGATCACAGCCGTAGAGATCGACCACGTCAACGGCGAGGTCGCTGTCTTGGCCCTGCAAGCTCGCCAGGAAGGCCCGCGAGACGCGGAGTGTGCCGGATTCCTCGCCGCGCGGCGTGGCTATGACATGCAACAGTTTCACTGAACGAACCTCCAGACATCCTCAACCAGACCGACCCGTTCAGCGTGCGGCGCGTCCGCCTGGCGGCACATCCGGCGCGAGACGGATCTGTGACCCGCTCGCGTCCGTTCGAAGGGTGACGCCGGCCTGCGGGACGTGGACGAGGAGCGGTTGCGTGGCGTCGCAGGCGGCTCCGGCCGGGCTGATCAGAGGCCAGGCACGGCGGGAGTTCGCCCTAGGCGACGCCGCCACCTGGCCGCGGCCGGCGGTCACCGCTCTTCCGCCGTTGCGGGCTGGTCCTGCGGCACGTAGCTTTCGGTGTGCAGCAGGTGATCCTCGGCGCCCAGCTTTTTGGCCGCGGCTATGCAGTCGTCCACAAACTGCGGGCTGCCCGCGATGAACACGCTGGTGCTGGCCAGGCTGCTGAAGAGGTCGGGGAGTAGCTGCGGGATGCGTTTGGCGGGCATGCCGTTGGCCGGCCCCCTGGTGTGAGTGACGATGAAGCGAAAGTTCCGGTGTGTCTGTTCCCACCATCGCATCAGCCCGACGTTCAGCTCGTCGGCGCTGGTCGATGCGGAGAACACCAGGGTCACCGGGTGCGGGAAGCCGCGCCGCAGCGCGGCATCGGCCAGCGCCAGGATCGGGGCCAGCCCGGATCCGGCGGCCAGGCACACCACCGGCGTCTCGGTAGCCGGATCCCCCACGAAGGTCCCGTATGGCCCGTCCAGCAGCACGCGCTGCCCGAGCGTCAGCGCCTCGTGCACCCAGCGGCTGGTCGACCCGTGCGGCATCCGGCTGACCAGCAGGCTCAGCTCCCCGTCCGGGCGGGGCGCGTTCGCGATCGAATAGCAGCGTGGCGGCGCTCCCGCCGCGGCGTCGCCGAGCAGCACGTACTGGCCCGGCCAGTACCGCAGCGGGCCGCCGAGGGGGCGCAGCCGCAGCTCGGCTATTCGCGGTGTGCGGGAGATCAGGTCACACAGCACGAACGGCACGCCGGTGCGCGGCGGGAACAGCCGGGGCCGGGCGTCGCCGGTGCCGAACTCGATGTCCAGCTCCTCCGACAGCGGCCTGGCCATGCACATCAGCCCGTAGCCGGCCGCCCTGTCCTCGTCCGACAGGGCCATTGAGAACACCATGCCCTGATCGAACTCACCGGCCAGCACCCTGGTCTTACACTCGCCGCAGGCCCCGGCCCGGCAGTTGTTCGGCAGTGCATACCCGGCCCGCTCCAGCGCCGTCAGCACCGAGTCGCCGGGTTCGACGGCGACCTCGTGGCCCGATGGCCTGAGCCGGATAACGCCCATCAGAAGACCGGGATGATGGCGTCCATGTCGACATCGGTGACCTCGCGGCCGTCGATGCCGACCTCGGGGATGGCGGGGAAGGGAATGTCGTAGCGGTCGAGCACGCCCTTGAGGTTCAGGATCGCCTGCCGCCAGTTCTCCTTCTTCGCCTCGTACTCAGGGATGAAGAAGCCCGCCTCGCGGGCGATCTGCTCGCCTTGCCGCTGCACTTCGATGAAGTCACCTGGCAGATCCCAGAAGTCCTCCGGGGGCTCGAACAAGACCGCGGACAAGAACAGGTATCCCGCGCGAATCTGCTTGGTGACGATGCCGCGGTCCTGCGTTGTCAGCTTCGGGTAGTCCCGCTGCATCAGCGTCAGGCATATGGCCATGTGGCGGCCCTCGTCCCGGCCGATGTTCCGGAATCCTTGCTCGAAAACCGGTTCCTTGGCCCCGGCTGCCATCCGCTGGAAGACGGTCGCGGCGGCGATCTCGCCCATCAGGAACGAGCTGAACAGCACGGCGAGGTCGTACCGGGGAACCGCCTTCTTGTACCCCTCCCAGTAGCGGGCCCCGTTGTAGTACAGCCACCGGGCGTTTCGCTGCAGCTTGCGGCCGAGCTCGGTGTGCGGCTGGTAGGTGAGCGGGTCCGGGTGCTCGAGAAGCTTGGTGATCGCCAGCCCGCACATCTGCTCGTGGTTCTGCTCGTCCCTGGTCACGGAGAAGAAGCAGCGGCGGACCGCGTCCTCCTCGTGATCCTCATAGGTCTTGATCAGCGCCTCGGCGAAGACCGGCGGGGCCGAGGCGTCGAAGACGCTCAGCAGCGTCCACCAGTAGGCGATCGCCTCGCGCTGCTCCCAGGTGTACTGACCGGGGTCGAAGGAGTCCCAGGGCAGCGCCTGCGGGTCCCACGCCTCGCGCAGCGACGCGCGCCAGATCTCCTCCATCTTGCCGGTCTGCCGGTGCCAGGACAGCGGGAACACGTTAGGCCCGCCGATCTCCGGCGGCTCATCCATGGACTTAGCCAGGTCATGTGGTTTGCTCACCGACTCATTGCACGCCGCCGCGCGGCTGCCGGCACAGGGGCGAAGGTCCCCGTCTGCGCGCCCGTGGTCGCAAGCGCCGGCCAGCGGGTCCGTGGTCGGCGGCGAGAACCGTGGGCCGCACCGACGGGACTGAAACCGCAGCGGGACACCGGTTCGCAGGCGGCGTATCCCTCGCCGCAGCCCAGGACTCCGGCGTGACGTCAGCGTTCATGACCAGTGACCCGCAAGGCAGGGAACGTGCCGGCCAGCTCGGTTGATGCGCGACAATAACGTGGGTTTGGACACACGGCGGCCCGGCCGGAGGTGGAATGGTCAGCGACCCGCCATGGGAGGAGAGCCACTTCCGCCCTGGCTCCCGGATCGGCAAGTACGTGCTGGAGCAGCAGATCGGCCACGGCGGTATGGCGGTGGTGTTCAGGGCGCGTGACGATCAGCTCGGCCGGCCGGTGGCCTTGAAGATCATGGCCCCGTCCGTAGCCTCGGACGCGGAATTCCGGCAGCGGTTCGTCCGCGAGTCGAAGACCGCGGCGGCCGTGGACGACCCGCACATCATCCCGGTGTTCGAGGCCGGTGACTCGGCCGGCGTGCTGTTCATCGCGATGAGGTATGTCGCGGGCGGCGACGTTCGGTCGCTGCTGGCCCGCGAGGGTCCGATGAGCGTTGGTCGGGCCTGCGCGATCCTGGTATCGGTGGCGTCCGCACTCGACGCGGCGCACTCCGCTGGGCTGGTGCACCGCGATGTCAAGCCCGGGAACATGCTGATGGACGTTCGCAAGGGCCGGCCGGACCACGTCTACCTGGCGGACTTCGGGCTGACGAAGGCCACAGCGGGGGCGGTTACGCTGACCGGCACCGGGACATTCCTGGGAACGGCCGACTATGCCGCGCCGGAGCAGATCACAGGGCGGCGCGTCGACGGGCGGGCGGACCAGTACGCGCTGGCGTGCACCGCCGTCGAGATGCTCACCGGGCGGACGCCCTTCCCCCGTGACAAGGTCATGGCCGTCCTCACCGCGCACATGTCCGAGCTTCCGCCGCCACTGTCGGCTCGCCGTCAGGGGCTGCCTGCGGAGCTGGATGCGGTCCTCGGCCGGGCGCTGGCCAAGTCGCCCGGTGATCGGTTCAGCAGCTGCGGCGACTTCATGGCGGCGTTCCAGCGCGCAGCCGGCGTCGGCCGGTACGAGGCCCTGGTCGCGGCCGGAGCATCGCACCGCAGAATCGAAGGGGAGGCAGCCGGCCTCGCCCCCGGCGGACCCGGCGGTGTTCGCGCCGAACCCGCCACCACCAGGCCCTCGGCGCTGCCGCGCTCGATGAGGCCGCCCGGTCGGACGGGCGTCGTCCGGAGCCGCAGGCGCCGCAGGCGCTTGGTGATCGCTGCCACAGCGGTTGTCGCGGTTGCCGCGGCTGCCGTCGCGTTCCTCACGCTCGTGCAGCCCCGCCACGTACCTGGCGCGCATGCGGCTGGCACCGGTCAGACGGCGCCCGGGCGAGCGGTGTCGGCGGCCCGCTGGCATACCTACCACGACCCCAGCGGGTTTGCCATCGGCCTGCCGCCTGGCTGGGCCGTCGCCTCGACGACGCCCAGCCAGGTTCAGTTCACCGGGACGCCCAGCGGGTTTGTCCTGATGGTCGCGTGGAGCAGGCACCCGCAGGCCAATGCCCTGGCCGACTGGCGGAACCAGGCGGCCGGGAAGGCTGAAACGGATTCCTCCTATCAGCAGATCTCGATCCGCCGGGTGAGCTACCGCGGCTACAACGCCGCTGACTGGCAGTTCATCGACATTTACCAGGGCGTCCGCGTCCGCGTCATCGACCGGACCTTCATCGTCCGGCCGGGCCAGCTTGCCTACGCCATTGAGCTATATGGCCCGTCCAGTCAGTGGCGCGCGGTGTACGCGAGCATGTGGCAGCATGTGGTGACCAGCTTCCGGCCCGCATCCTGAACGCCTCTGTCGGCCGCTGCGGCCGGGCCCCCGGCTGCCGTGGTTCCGCGAGCCGATCGAGGCCCGCTGAGACCAGCCCGCCAGGGATCCGACCGCAGCGCACGTTCCGGCGACTGAGCACCGTGAGGACACGGCCAGTCATTTCTGGTGACTAGGGCGCGAATTGACCGTCGTGAGTTGGCTGTGCTGCCACGACGCATCGGGAGGGTATGCCAACGGACGGGGAGATGGAGAGGCTCACGTGCCATGGGGCGCGGCTTCCCACCGAAGGGGACTCGCTGACATCTGACGCCCCAAGCTGTATCCCATTCGCATAGCCAGGAGAAGGGGCGGTGAGTACGTACAGCACGATGATGTCGCCGTAGCGGTTGTACACGTTGGGAACGAATCCGCCATTGGTGTACATGCCCTCGGCGGTTATGGTCGTGCCGGCCAGCCGGCACGAGGTCGGAAGAAGTATCGCAGAGGACGGGCCGTTGTTGCCCTCGGCCTTCATCTGGCTGTCGGATTCGACGGAGATCGGGATTCCGGGAGCTGTCGCGGTGGCAACTGCCCGCGGCGTTCCCGTTGCTGGGCCGGTGGTGGCGACGGTCGGAACCGTCGTAGTGGTCGCATGCAGAGATGCTTGTCGGCTAGCAGTGCTGCAACCAGCGACCAGCAGGGTGCCAATGGCGGTGGCCGCGGCGGCCGCGGCGAAACTAATTGAGCGCATGCCGGCAATATTCGGCAAGTGCAGCGAGATTGTCATGGGGAGGGCTCCCCGGGTGGGGAGGGCTCCCCGCCAGAGTTCGCAACGCCAGGCCAGGACGGCTCGCCCCCAGGCGCCGTCCGCTGGGATCGTCTCCGCTCCGGTTCACCGCAGACAGTGCCCGGGCATGGCGACGGCGGTAAGGGTCAGCGCGCCAGGCGTCAAGCTGTCCCGGACGAGCCCGAACCCGGCTCGGCCCGCGACGGCGCGCGTCGCCCAGACCGGGAGCCAGCGGTCACTCCCGCGCCGGACAGCGCGGTCCCGGCCTTGCCTGTTTACTGCCCACGATTGCTAGCCCAGCCTCAACGGCACGCTCATGAACGGGTCGATGTTATAGGCGAGGCTGACGCGATGATATCCGTCAGCTATGTCCGCGCCGGATTTCTGATCGCATACGAGGACGGGTGACAGCTTCTCACCGTTGAGCAGCTTGAGCAGGTCGCGCTGGACGCCGGGATCAGTCAGCGGCAGTACGGGCAGGCCGGTGGCGCGCAGAATGTCGTTGGCGCGGCGCGCGGTCAGCTTGGCCTTCTTCATGCGGTCTACGATCTCGTCAGCGCGCTTCTCATCGAACTTCAGCGACAAGTAATTGTACGCCGCGTCATAGTCATGCTTCGCCACGTCGTCGAGCCACGCGATGGGTGACTTGCTCATTGATCCTCACAAAGCTGATATTTAGTCCGGTATTGGAAACCACGATGCCGTTTCTCGTGATTTTCGGCCTCCGCCTCCGGTCCCCGCCCAGATGCAGCCGATGTGCATGGTCCCAGCCTGACGGGTGAGCGGGCGTTCGGCAGGCATTTCGTAGATGATCTCAAACTCCGGGCGGTCGAGCGATCCGGCCTGGTCGGCGAGCTTGGCTGTGAAACGGACGGCAGCGTCTCGGAGTTCTCTCGTAGACTCGCGTCATCGCCGCTGAATCGCGCTCGGCTGTCGGCGCCGCCTGCGCTGCCGGCCGCGGTACGAGCCGCCATGCCGACTGCGGAAAGAGACCGGACGCCTACTCCTAGTAACATCTCCT
>JASIJN010000102.1 GCA_030050125.1 Streptosporangiaceae bacterium
TGCTCCAGTTCTTCACCGCCAACACCCGCGGGATCGGCGCCAATATGGCCCTGGAGAGCGACTCCTTCAGCCTCGGCTCGCAGATCCAGATCGGCTACCTGCCCGTGCTCATCTTCGTGGTCGCCGTGGTGGTGCTGGTCGGGCTGCAGTACTTCCTGTCCCGGTCCAAGTACGGCCGGCTGATCCGCGCCGTGGCCGACGACAAGGAGGCGGCGCAGCTGGCCGGGGCCGACTACCGGCACGTGTTCGGCATCGCGGCGGCAATCGCCCTCGGCACGGTGGCGCTCGGCGGCGTCGCCTACGGCATGTACTCCCAGCTCGACCCCACCGCGGGCACCGACACGATCCTGCTGTTCGCGTTCGCGGCCGTGGTGATCGGCGGGCTCGGCTCCCTGTGGGGCACCCTGCTCGGCGGCGTGGTGCTCGGCGTGGCCCAGCAGATCGGGGCCCAGATCAACATCTCCGATGAGGTCCTCGCCGGGTTCATCGTGTTCCTTGTCGTGCTCGCCGTGCGCCCGCAGGGCCTGATCAGCCGGGGAACCCAATCATGAGCCTGGCCACCGAAACCACCGCTCGCCCGGCAGAGAGCTTCCGGGTCACCCGGTCACGCAGAAACGTCGCCTGGACCGGGGCGGTCGCGCTGATCATCGTCGTGGTGTTCGCGCTGTTCCCGTACATCGTGTACTCGGGCACCACCGCCATCCTGGTGCAGGCGTTCATCGTGCTCACGCTGGCGAGCATGTGGAACCTGCTGGCGGGATACGCGGGCCTGGTGTCGGTGGGGCAGCAGGCGTTCGTGGGGCTCGGGGCGTACTTCGTGCTGATCCTGGCCATCCATGGCTTCTCCCCGTTCGCCGCCCTTCCCGTGGCCGCGATCGGCTGCGGCGTCGCGGCGCTGCCACTGTGGTGGCTGGTCTCGCGGCTGCGCACCGGCTACTTCGCGATCGCCACCTGGGTGCTCGCCGCGACCGTCATGCTCATCATCGAGAAGTTCTCCTCGATCGGCGGCGGGACCGGCATGCCGCTGCCCGGCCTGTCCGGGTACACCCCGGCTCTGCTCACCGCCTACACCTACTGGGCCGGGCTGGCCGTCACGGTGCTGGCGCTGATCGCCGTCTACCTGCTGCTGCGCGGCAGGCTCGGCCTAGTGCTCACCGCCGTCCGCGACGACGAGGTGGCCGCGCGCAGCTGCGGGGCCCGGGTCGGCCTGGCCCGGCTTCTGGTGTTCCTGGTGGCGGGCGTCGGCTGCGGCGCCGCCGGCGCGGTGCTGGCCATCAGCCAGCTTCAGGTGCAGCCCAGCGCGGTGTTCAGCGTGCAGTGGACCGCCGAGATGGCGTTCGCGACCATCATCGGCGGGCTGGGCACGATCGAGGGACCGATCATCGGCACCATCGTGTACATGGTGCTGCAGCAAACGCTGGCCTCGTACAACGCGTGGTACCTGATCATCCTGGGCCTGGTCGCGATCGTCGTGGCCCTGTTCGCCCGCCGCGGCCTCTGGGGGCTGGTGGACGAGCACCTGAGCGTCCGGCTGTTCCCGGTGGGGTACTGGCTGCGCGCCGGGCGAAGAGGCGCGACGGCGTCCGGACGCGGGAGCGACCGAGCGAACGACCCAGCGACGAGGGAAGACGGCGCGTAAAAGCGCCCCTGAGGCTCGAATCAGTACGGCCTAGTTCGATGCCGACTGGGCGTGCAGGTCGGCCTCGATCTGGTGCGCGGTCTCGAGCAGGGCGGGCAGTATCTTGGCCCGCATCGCGGCAATGCTGACCCGGCTGGCGTGCGCGGACACATTGATGGCCGCGGTCCCGACGTCGGGGGCGCCGCGGATCGGCGCGGCGACCGCGCGCAGCCCCTCCTCCAGTTCCTGGTCGACGATCGCGTAGCCCTGGCTGGCCACCTCGCGCACGATCGACCGCAGCCGGTCCGGCTTGGTGACGGTGTGCGCGGTGAGCCGCTCGAACGTGGCCTCGGACAGATACCGCTCGAACTCATCGTCGGGCAGGTCGGCGAGCAGCACCCGGCCCATCGACGTGGCATAGGCCGGGAACCTGGTCCCGACCGAGATCGCGACCGTCATGATTCGCTTGGTGGGCACGCGGACCACGTAGACGATCTGGAGGTCGTCGAGCACCGAGATCGACGAGGACTCGTGCAGCCTGGCCACGAGCTCTTCCACGTGCGGCGTCGCGACCTCGGGCAGGGCCAGTCCGGACAGGTAGGCGTAGCCGAGCTCGAGCACCCTCGGCCGCAGCGAGAACTCCCGGCCGTCGCTGCGCACGTAGCCCAGCTTGACCAGGGTCAGCAGGAACCGGCGGGCCGCCGCCCTGGTCAGCCCGGTGGCCCGGGCCACCTCGCTCAGGCTCAGCCGCTCGCGGTCCGGGCCGAACGCCCGGATCACCGCGAGCCCCCGGTCCAGCGACTGCACGAAGTCGCTGTTCCTCGCGGCCAGGCCGGTGTTGCCCGGCTCGCCGCTGCCGCCGCGCGCGACGGCAGGACCGCTGGTCAGCGCGTCGGCGTGGCGCGCGGTTTCCTCCGAGGACGACGCAGGCAGCACCGAATTGTTCGCGGTGCGCCCAGAGGTTCTCATTGACCGCAGCCTAGCGCGCCGGTACTCGGGGCGGCGCATCAGCCAGTGATCTTGTTGAGGTGGATCACCTCGGCGGGAGCGGCGGGAGCGGCGAGCGCGTGGGCGGGTCAGCCGGTGCGCTCGACCACGAACTCGCAGAGAGCCTCGAACGCGGCGCGGGCCGGAACGTCGGGCAGCGCGAGGATCTCGTCCCGCGCCGTCTCCGCCCACCGCCGCGTGTCCAGGCGCGCCATCTCCATGGCCGGATTCGCCCGCAGCAGCGCGAGCGCCTCCGCGTGAAGCGCCGGGTCGGTCAGCTCACCGCGGTTCAGCAGCTCCACGAGCCGCGCATCGCCCGAGCCAGCCGAGCGCAGCGCGTGCAGCATCGGCAGGGTCAGCACGCCCTCCCGCAGGTCCGTACCGGGCGTCTTTCCCGACTGGGCCGATTCACTCGCGACGTCCAGGATGTCGTCGCAGAGCTGGTAGGCGATGCCGAGCGCCTCGCACGCCGGGGTGATCCGCTCGACCACATCGTCGGGCGCGCCGGAGAACATGGCGCCGAACCGGCCCGAGGTCGCGATCAACGAGGCCGTCTTCTCGGTGACCACGCCCAGGTAGTGGCCGAGTGGATCCTCGCCAGGCCGCGGGCCGACGGTCTCCGCGACCTGCCCGTTGACCAGGCGCATGAAGGTCTCGGCCTGGATCCTGACCGCCTCCGGGCCCAGCCCGGCCAGGATCTGCGAGGCCCGCGCGAACAGGAAGTCGCCGGTCAGGATCGCGACCGTGTTGTCCCAGCGCGAGTTGGCACTGGGCAGGCCGCGACGGACCGCCGCCTCGTCCATCACGTCATCGTGGTAGAGGGTGGCCAGGTGGGTCAGCTCGATCGCAACCGCGGACGGCACGATCCGCGGGTCGCCGGGGTCGCCGAACTGCGCCGCCAGCAGCACCAGCGTGGCGCGGAACCTCTTGCCGCCGCCGCCGGTGAGGTGCCGGGAGGCCTCGGCCAGCAGCTCGTGCTGCGCCTGCGCGGCCTGTCGCAGGCCGTCCTCGACCCGCGCGAGGCCCTCGACGACCTCGGCTGCCAGCGCCGCGTCCGGCAGCTCCACCGTTACTACAGTGCTCAATCGGGCTCCCTCGCGGGTGATGCCCTCGCAGTGCCCGCGGGCTCAGCGGACCGAGTGCAAGACCACCCTCACGATATGTGCAAGGCAGAGTAATCCGAGGTATGCCCGCCGCGCCATCGGCGAACACCAGGCCGGGCCCGCCGGTCAGGCGCTTACCGAACGAACAGCTGCGTCGCCGCGTGGTTGGTCAGGGTCAGCAGCCAGCCCGGCACGATCCCGAGCACCAGGGTCAGCACCACCCCGACCGTCACCGCCGTCCCGGTGAACACGCTGGGCCTGACCACCGCAGGCCCGTCCGGCGCCGGATCGCTGAAGAACATCAGCACGATCACCCGGACGTACGGGAACGCCAGGATCGCGCTGCTGATCACGCCGACGATGACGACCGACAGCACCCCGCCGCTGATCGCCGCTTGGAACACCGCGAACTTCCCGGTAAACCCGCTGGTCAGCGGGATTCCGGCGAACGCGATCAGGAAGAAGGCGAAGACCCCGGCGACCAGCGGCGAGCGCTTGCCGAGCCCGGCCCAGCGGGACAGGTGCGCCGCCTCCCCGGTCTGATCGCGCACCAGGGTCACCACGGCGAACGCGCCGATCACCGCGACGCCGTACGCGGCCAGGTAGAACATGCTGCTGGACAGGCCCGCGGCGCTGGCGGCGACCACGCCGGTGAGCACGTAGCCCGCCTGGGCGATCGAGGAGTAGGCGAGCAGCCGCTTCACGTCGGTCTGGGTGATCGCGACGATCGAGCCGACCAGCATGGTCAGGATCGCGATGGTGATCATCGCCGGGCGCCAGCTCCAGGTCAGCTGCCCGAACGCGACGTAGAACACGCGCAGCAGCGCGCCGAACGCCGACACCAGGGTGCACGAGGCCATCAGCGCCGTCACCGGCGTCGGCGCGCCCTGGTACACGTCCGGCTTCCAGCTCTGGAACGGCACCGCGCCGATCTTGAAGAACAGGCCGAGGCCGAGCAGCGCGATCCCCGCATACAGCAGCGTGAGGCTGCCGGTGTTGGTCGAGGCGGCCGCCGCGATGGCCGACAGCCGGACCGAGCCGGCGAAGCCGTACAGCATCGCGATGCCGAACAGGAAGAACGCCGACGAGAACGCGCCCAGCAGGAAGTACTTGACCGCCGCCTCCTGCGAGAGCAGCCGGCGCCGCCGGGCCAGGCCGCACAGCAGGTACAGCGGCAGCGACAGCACCTCGAGCGCGACGAACATGGTCAGCAGGTCGTTCGAGGCCGGGAACAGCAGCATGCCGCCCACCGCGAACAGGGCCAGCGGATACACCTCGGTGTGCGCGATGCCCGCCAGCAGGCCCTCGCGTTCCTCGGCGCTGCCGGGCACCGCCGCCGCCTGCGCGACGAACGGGCTGACCTCGACCGAGGATTCCGCGATCAACAGCACGCTGATGAAGGCCAGGACCAGGATCGTGCCCTGGATGAACAGCGTCGGGCGGTCCACGGCGACCGCGCCCATCGCGGCGATGTGGCCCGGGCTGCCGCCGGCGAAGATGTGACTGGTGGTGGCGACGACGATGGTGAGCACGAAGGCGGCCGCCAGGCCGCCGAGCGCCAGCGTCATCTGGATCGGGCGGCGCGCCGTCCGGGGGACGAACGCCTCGACCAGCACGCCGGCGACGGCGACGCCGAACACCACCAGCATCGGGGACAGCTGGCTGTACTCGATGCTCGGCGCGCTGATGGTCGAGCCGACCGCGGCCAAGGTCCCGGTCACGGTGAACTCCTCTGGGTTAGCGCACTGGTGGTACCGGGATGCGGCGGCACCGGGTCGGTGGAATGCAGTTGAACCAGCGTCTGGTGCACCGCGGGGTTGATGACGTCGAGGACCGGCTTGGGATACACGCCGAGCACCACGACCAGCGCGATCAGCGGGCCGACCGCCCACAGCTCGCGCGCCTTGAGGTCGGGCATCGCCTTGACCTCCTCGCGCACCGGCCCGGTCATCGTGCGCTGGTACATCCACAGGATGTAGATCGCGGCCAGGACGATGCCGATGGTGGCCAGGACCGCGGCGGCCTCGTAGCGGGTGAACGTGCCGACCAGGACAAGGAACTCGCTGACGAACGTGGAGAGCCCGGGCAGCGACAGCCCGGCCAGGCCGGCCACCAGGAACAGCCCGGCCAGCACCGGCGCGACCTTTTGCACGCCGCCGTAGTCCGCGATCATCTGCGACCGCCGCCGCGCGATCATGAAGCCCGCGATCAGGAACAGCGCGCCGGTGGCGAACCCGTGGTTCACCATGTAGAAGACGCCGCCCGCCTGACCCTGGCTGGTCATCGCGAAGATGCCCAGGGTAATCAGGCCCATGTGGGACACCGAGGTGTAGGCGATCAGCCGTTTCAGGTCGCGCTGGCCGATCGCCACGACCGCCGCGTACAGGATCCCGATCACCGAGAGCACCAGGACCAGCGGGGTGAAGTAGTGCGACGCGGTCGGGAACAGCTCCAGGCAGTAGCGGATCATGCCGAACGTGCCGACCTTGTCCAGCACCCCGACCAGCAGCACCGCGGCCCCGGGCTGGGCAGCGGTCGCGGCGTCGGGCAGCCAGGTGTGGAACGGCCACAGCGGCGCCTTGATCGCGAACGCCACGAAGAAGCCCAGGAACAGCCACTTCTGCACGGTCGGGCTCAGCGAGACGTGCAGTAGCTGGCTGAACAGGAACGTGCCCTGGTGCCCGTGCTGGGCCGAGTACACGTACAGCGCGATCACGGCGACCAGCATGAGCAGCCCGCCGAGCAGGCTGTACAGCAGGAACTTCACCGCGGCGTACTGGCGCTGGCCGACGCCGTAGCTCCCGATCATGAAGTACATCGGGATCAGCATGGCCTCGAAGAACACGTAGAAGAGGAAGACGTCGGTGGCGGCGAACACGCCGATCATCATCGTCTCGAGCACGAGCATGAGCGCGAAGTAAGTTTTAACGCTCCGTCTCGGCGGCGGCTGGCCCGCCGGGTTAGCCTCGCCCTCGGCGTCGTTCCACGAGGCCAGGACGACCACCGGCATCAAGACCGTGGTCATCAGGATCAGGACCAGGGCTATCCCGTCCACGCCGACCGCGTAGTGCACCCCGAACTGCGGGATCCACTGGTAGACCTGGTTGAACTGGAAATCGGGCGCGCCCGTGCCGATCTTGAACTGGGTCGCCATCGCGATCGTCACGGCGAGCGTGACCAGCGTGAAGCCCAGCGTGACCTGCTTCACGAGCTTGGCCCGGGCCCGGCGGTCCGCCTCGGCGCCCGGCGCGGACAGGCCCGGCGTCAGCGAGACCGCGACCGCCCCGACGAGCGGGATCGCGCCCGCCACGGTCAGCCAGGGAAATGTGCTCATCTACACCCTCACCAGAAGCAGCGCGCCCACGAGCAGCGCGGCGCCGAGGAACATCAGCAGCGCGTACGAGCGGACGAACCCGTTCTCCACCCTGCGGACCCGGCCGGACGTGCCGCCCATGGTGGCGGCCAGCGTGTTGACCAGGCCGTCGATGCCCCGCGTGTCGAAGAACACCGACAGCCGGGTCAGCCACTGGCCGGGCCGCATCAGCAGCGACTCGTTGAACGCGTTGCCGTACAGTTCCTTGCGCGCGGCGACGGTCACCGGGTTGCCGATGGGCGCGGTGACCGGGATCTCGCGGCGCCCGTACATGGCCCAGGCGATCGCGGCCCCGACCAGCACCAGCGCCAGCGCGGCGCCGCTGACCGGCGTGAAGATACCGTGCGACGTCGGCGGCGAGCCCACGACCGGAGCCAGGAAGTTCACCAGCCGGTTGTCGACGATCAGCAGCCCCCCGGCGGCCAGCGACCCCAGGGCCAGCACCATCATCGGCGCGGTCATCACCGACGGCGCCTCGTGCGGGTGCACCTTGTCGTCCCAGCGGCGCTCGCCGGTGAAGGTCATGAGCATGACCCGGGTCATGTAGAACGCGGTGATGCCCGCGCCGATCAGCGCCGCGGTGCCGAG